>JBIKIM010000226.1:0-3318 GCA_044361605.1 Bacteroidia bacterium
TTAAATATGTCAAAATAATAACCAACCATAACGCATTATACATGATGAGAACCTTATTTTTGTGGAAGAAAATCTGACATAACAATGAAATACAATCACATTCCAAGGGAATTATTTGTCGAAAATCGCAAAAAACTTGCCCAAAAAATACCAAGCGGCAGTATGGCTTTCTTTCATAGCAATTGGGAAACCCCAAGAAATGGTGATGCGTTTTTTAGTTTTAGACAGCAGAGTGATTTGTTTTATCTAAGTGGCGTAGACCAAGAAGATACCCTGTTAGTTTTATTTCCAGATTGTCCCAATCCCCAATTCCGAGAGTTCATTTTTGTAAAAGAAACCAATGAAAAAATCGCTGTTTGGGATGGCGCCCGATTAAGTCCTACTCAAGTGTATGAAAAATCAGGCATACAGTCCGTTTTTTGGTACCATGAAATGTGGCAAACACTTCATGCAATCATATTAATGGCTGAAAACGTGTATGTAAATTTAAACGAAAACGATCGATTTACCAGTCAAGTCCCCTATGCCAATCTTTGGTTGGCTCAGGAACTAAAGCAGCGATACCCCGCCCACGGAATAAAACGTATCGCCCCTATTCTGTCTCGTTTGCGCATGTCGAAATCCGCGCTTGAAATTAATTTATTAAAAGAAGCCATTAAAATCACTCAAAAAGGTCTTTTTCGCGCATTAAAATTCATAAAGCCTGGTGTTATGGAGTATGAAATTGAGGCTGAAATCATACACGAATTTGTACGTAATCGAAGCTTAGGGTTTGCTTTTGATCCAATCATTGCAAGCGGCAGTTCCGCTTGTGTATTGCATTACATTGAAAATAACAAGATTTGTAGCGAGGGGGATTTACTACTGCTCGATTTCGGTGCTGAATACGCGAATTATAACGGTGATTGTACCCGTTGTATCCCTGTAAATGGTCGGTTTTCTAAACGTCAAAAAGAAGTTTACGATGCCGTTTTAGACGTACATGAATTTGCGAAATCAATATTAAAACCTGGGTTATTGCTGCCTGAATATCATACTGAAGTAGGCGCATTTACTAATGAAAAATTAGTCCAACTGGGATTATTTACCAAGGACGATATTAAAAACAACCCTAAGAGTTATTTAAAATACTTCATGCACGGAACGAGTCATCATTTAGGCCTTGATGTGCACGATGTTATGCATCGATTTGAACCCATACCCGTAGATTCTGTTTTAACTATAGAACCAGGGATCTACATCCCTTCAGAAGGAATTGGCGTTCGTATCGAAAACGATGTTTGGCTCCACGATGGCGCTGTAATTGATTTGATGGAAGGCTTCCCCATAACAACCGAAGAAATAGAAGCGGCAATGGGTTAAACCTGCGAGCCTACGATAACGTTCAAAGGAAAATATCACAATTTTAAGGACAGACTTTAGGACCTATTCGTAGGTCCTATTACCATCCCCCCTCGCCCACTAAGGGAACAAACTTAAATTGGCCAAGAACTTCTCGATGAAATTTATTCTCCGACATACGAGTTAAGCGGTGCATTTTCTGAGTTTCACGGCTATTTCCAACGGGGATAACCAACTTCCCCCCTATTTTTAGTTGTTTTAACAATTCGTTTTGTATGGTTGGGGCTCCCGCAGTAACGATTATGGCATCATAAGGCGCGTATTTTAAAACCCCATTACTCCCATCACCATGTATTAATCGAACCCGATCTTTGTAAGGCTTCAATAAAACAGCTGCTTTTTGCAGTAAGGGTTTTATGTATTCAATAGTATACAATTCGACTCCCATTTCTAATAGAACTGCGGCTTGATAGCCGCTGCCAGTCCCTATCTCCAATACACGCTCACCTTTTTGAATATCAATAAGTTGAGACTGATAAGCAACCGTAAATGGTTGTGAAATAGTTTGTTCATGCCCTATGGGGAAAGCCGCATCGCGATAGGCATATTGTTCAAAATCTTTGGGGAAGAACCAATGCCTAGGAACTTTGACCATGGCAGACAAAACAGCACTATTATCAATGCCTTTAGCCGCTAATTCTCTAATTAGCTTGTGTCTACGTCCTTGATGTACCGCTGTATCTATCATAATACCTTCTTCACAATTTGTGCGAAATCGTTTCTCTTTGTTTTATTTGAAAGAAGCATTTTTGCTACCAACAAAGTTAGAACAATTGCATTAATGAAAAAGGTAATCCTTTTGGGCTCTTCCCAATCTATACAAGAATACACCACAGAATTAACACGTTTTAAGGGTATTAACGTAGTTGGATTTATGGATCCCGATGATTCTAACAATAAAGATTTGTTCGAAGATTTCTTCGCCATGATGGAATTGATCCAAAAAGGGGATATTTTCATCGTCGGCAAACAGGTTCAACAGCTCGACTTTGAAATTATCAGACAGCTAATCCGTTTTGGTAAACATGTTTTCATTGATGGCTTTAGAGAGTGGTCGAGTGCTGAAGTAGAGGAAATTGAAAAATTGCGCATTGAAAGTCGGACCGTTTTTCAATTTGGTAATACCCTTCAAGGATTGCCTATTGCCAATGCCGCATTGCAATTAATCAACAAACCCCGTTTTGTAAAGGTTGAAAAACATTGTTCGGTTCCAAAACGCGGCAAATTCGATACGTGGATTTTCGAACATATTTCCGAAGAATTCGATCTGTTACAACGTATAATGAAATCACCAATTCGCAGTATTTCAGCACGACCCATGTTCTTGTTTGGAGAAGATCCCGATTTGCTGAATATCCATATTGAGTTTCACAATGATGCCATTTGTCATATTTCCGTTGGACGTGCAATCGAAAAAAACGTCCATCGCATTATGGTCTATCAAAAAGAAAATATGCTCCTCATTGATTTAGCGGAAAACCAGCTCAATGAATCCCGCCTTTCTTTGTCTACAGACCAACTTTCACTTGAAATGGAGTTTTACCCAGGCGAAACCCTATCTAGCCAAAACAGAACCACCACGGAACGTCATATTTCACCCTATAACGTCCGCAAAATTGAACTTCAACATTTCATCGAAAACATAGACAAACAACAAACGCCCAACACAAGCTTAACTAACCTTCTTGAAGTGGCTGATATTGTTGAAGTTGTATGCGAAAAAGTAAAGCGCAGGTATCAAGAACTCTAGATAAAGTGGTTGTCGATTAGATTCCTTACTTTTGTGGTATGCCCACTTTAGGTCACTCACGCCTATCCATACCATTTTTTTTCCTCGTGCTTGCGGCCTTATCGTGCAAAGTTGAACCCTCATTTATACCCTCTTATATAGAAATAAAAGACGTTAGCGTAGATGCT
>JBIKIM010000225.1:0-3318 GCA_044361605.1 Bacteroidia bacterium
TACCATTTCAGCTGGGAATTATCCAACAGGCGTTACTGTTAGTGCAGATGGGACAAAAGTATATATTACCAACCGTAATGATAATAATATATATGTAATAAATACTTCAACAAACGCTATAACAAATATAATTCCTGTAGGTACCTACCCTTTAGGTATCTATATCAGCGTAGACGGGAGTAAGTTATATGTTTCAAATAATGGCACTAACACAATAAATTCAATAAATACGACAACAAATACGGTTTCAGATACTATTAATCTTTCTTCTATCAATCCACGTGGTATAACCATTAGCCCTAATGGAGATAAAGTATATGTGGCGGGGGGATACAATAGTCTATTCATAATAAACACTTCATCCAATACTGTTGTTGATTCAGTAATGGTTGGTTTATATCCTCAGGGGGTCTGTATTAGTCCTGACGGAAATAAAGTTTATGTTGCAAATTTTGGTAGTCAAACAGTAAGCGTAATCAACACAAACACAAATACAGTTTCTGCGACACTATCAGTTGGAGATTCGCCTCAAGGAATTTGTATCACTCCCGACGGTACTAAAGTATACACGTCCAATGTTTATGATAGTACTGTAAGCGTAATAAATACTATTTCAAATACTGTTTCGAATACGATTGCTGTTGGTTCCCATCCTATCGGTGTATCTGTGAGCCCAGATGGTAGCAAGTTATATGCGGTTAATGCTTTTGAAAATACTGTAAGTGTGATAAATATAACTTCAAATACTATTTCTAATACGATTGTTGTCGGCGAAACACCTAATGTATTTGGTAATTTTATTTCATCCTTTACACAATCTTTAAGTATAACTTCTCAGAATATTAAAGAGACAAACATTTCAATATTTCCGAATCCTACTGATGGGCATTTAACCATTGAACAAACCAATATAATGGAATCAGGACTCATAATTTATAATATTATGGGTGCAGTTGTTTATAAAACAGAACTCAAAAACGCTAAAACGACGATAGATTTAAGTAAGCAATCTAAAGGTATTTATTTTGTCAAAATAACTGACAGGAGCAAAAAAGTAACGTGTAATAAAATAATATTAAACTAGGAACTTTGCCCTTTAAACTTGTCAAATCTTTACCGATAGAATTAATTAAGAATATTAGAACCCAAGCTGGTCCGTTCTGGAACCAATTATGGGAGGACTTAGCTATTAGGAAGCTTGGGTATAATTCTTACTTGTGTTAACGTGTATAAACCTTCTTTTCATATCGAATTGGGGATCCGCCTGGGCTAGAAACCGATTTTGATTCTTCACTTATGAATCCATCAGATTCTATTTTGTACGTTTATTTATATTCGCTATTAGGTTCTAAAGCACTCTCAGGTAAATTTGCACTTTTCATGCCATAATTCCAAAAATCACCGGTGTTCAACGTGTTGACATTTGTGCCATATTGGTAAGACATTATTGAAACACGCCCCATTAATCCATTCATTTCATATTCATTGGTTAGATTGCCGTTGAGCCAGTCAAAAACATGAGCGTGCATTGTGTCTTTTATGTATCTATGAGAGACTTTTGAATGTGCATGATAAATTCTTTTTCTCACAACTGCCGGAGAAGTTGAATTAAGCATGTCACATGAGCTGTCTGAATAAATGAGTTTATTGCTGTTTAAATTGATGTAGGTCTTGTTAATTGATGTTTCTGGTCCCCCGAAATTAAAGATGCTCGATTCTATGACTGTATTGTCGATGTATGTATAATCTGAATGATCGGAGCCCACCATTTCATTGTTTTCGTATATATTTTTGAGTTTTGAAAGGATAGTACCTCATGCATGTCATTTTTTGTGCAGGTATTGCCAAAGGTATCTACGAAGGTTTTGGTGCCTAACTCATGCAATAGCCTTGCATCATTCGGGGATCCACGTCGAATCATGTCTCAAATGTACAAATTGGTGTGTGCATTAAGATGCGTGGTATTGTTGTTTTGGCTATAATTTGATGAATTGTTATCCTAGAATTAGAGCTAATGTATTGACTAGTTGTTGTTTTTAGTGAGTCTTAGTTTTTCTTTCCATCAAAAAATGCAACGTATCAGAAAGTAATTCCAAACGATACTAGCCTCCCATTCCCCATGCAGTGCCTACTATTAGCAGCAGAATACCTCCCAAAATGATATTCAGCCATCCGAAAAAATGCGATATAAATGTATAGGAATAGTCATAGGGATCTGTAAGTAATTCGTAAATACCCCAACAAGAGAGGCTTATTCCTGCCAACAAAAAGAGTATGGCTATTGCTTGTGAATCGAGCGTTGCAGAAAGTGCCACACCCAAAATATTTACGGCCATCCCCAGTATGGATTTCCATTCAAAGGCACCATCGTTATAGCTATTTGATACCGTTGAGAAATTTAGGAAATTATCCTTTGCATATTTTGCTTTTTTATGTTGTACCGGTTTGGTGGGGGCAGTGCCGGGTTTTGACGTAGGATTGAGGGTTTTAATTCCCAAAGGAATTTTGCCAATTGGCTGGGTAGTTTGGTCGATTGCCGATTCTAATATAGTTGTGCCTGGGTTGGGAGTTGCAATAGGAGAGATCGATGAGATTCGGGTATAGGGTTGGTTTTCCGCTGACTCATCGGCAATGTCGATAGTTGGTGAGGTTTTTGGATTGATTGATTTTGGTGTTCTCGATGCCGCAGTGGTATTGTTTGTATGGAAGTATACGTGCTTAAAATCTCCTCGCTCGGTAAAACGTTCGGCACAAGACCCCAAAAATATAGCGGCTATAAATAGTGTTTTTGTGAAGGTGATTTTTATGTGTTTTACCATGGGTTTTTTGTTTTGCTTTGCAAAATACCAATACGGAGTTTTAATATCGTTTGCATTTTTCCGTAAATACGTATTTTTCTTTACGGAATATTGCAAATTCCTAAGGGCTAATTGAAGGAATCCGTGGAACAAAAAAGCAAAACATTACTCTGAGGCTTTTTGCTCTCCAATAGGCCTATTCTATGATGAATTGAGGAATTATAATGATATTTTATCTAAGAGGTGAAAAATAAATACTATTAGAAATTGAAATTAGGAGGTTTTAATTCTTCTAGAATAAGTTCTTTTAATAAATTTATATCACTTTGAATCGTGCCTTTCATATAACGATTGTAAATGCTTTTATTATCTGGGGGATTTAGATTTAGTTTAAATCCTTTTTGCAGGGCGAGTGTTCTGATAAACTCTCGTTGCGTTCTTCCATTTCCTTCTCTGAACGGATGCATGAAATTGATATTGTCGAGTATTTCAGCCAATTTTTCGGCAATTTCTGAATTTT
>JBIKIM010000227.1:0-3301 GCA_044361605.1 Bacteroidia bacterium
AGTCATTTGGAACAGATTCCGTGCGGCTTTTGATTACTTTTTTGAACGCAGAAATGCCTTCTTCGACGATCGTAAGAAACAAGAATCTGGTGCTGTTCAAGCAAGAGAAGCTATTATCAGCACGTTGCAGAGTTTTGGAAATGAAGGCTCCGAGATGACGTTTGAAAAACTTAAAGCCATCCAAAACGATTGGAACAACGCAGGTTTTGTATCGGGTAAGCGATTCCACTCTCTGAATAATAAATACCAAAAAATCATAGATCCCTTATTTCAGAAGCTGCGCGAAGACAATAAGATGGATCGTGTTAAGAATGTAAAAAATTACGTCGATGGAATGACGCAATCTACAGAGGGTAAGTCAAAATTACGTCTCGAAGAACGCAAGCTGAAAGAACTAGTAAAAAAGATTGAAGACGAAATTTCGACTATCGATAATAATAAAAGCTTTTTTGCACTTTCCAAGAACGCCGACGCTGTGCTCAAGCAATTTGATGATAAAATTCGGAAATTAAACGAACAAAAAGACCGTTTACTAGCCGAATTGAATGTCTACAAACAGAGCCAATCTTAAATGATTGCCCAAGTAACTCGTATATTTGACTATATCGGGTACGTCTTTGGAAGCACCGACTTGCATGGAATACATTCACCATTCGTGTATAATCTTGCCTCTCAGGTACTCTATCATAAACTTGAAAAACGCATTGAGTCCGTTGAATTTCAACGGACTCAAATGTTAAAAAGCAAAGGGCATATTTTTAATCAAAACTTAGCGGAATTTACCAATACCTATACCCTACCAGCCAAGCATGCCTTTGCCTTGTCGCGTTTAGTTGCCCATTTAAATATCCAAAGAATCACGGAGTATGGAAAAACAACCGGTATCGAAACCAATTATGTTTTAACCAATCCACTGCTTGAATCGAAAATCCCTGTCGACTATCGTTACGTATTTACCGGTGAAAACCACGTAAAGGTAAAGACGAACGAAAAATGGTTGAAAAACTACGAGGATGAAACCAAGAATATTGATTGGTCCCAGCCCTTCCCTATCCAAAACGATTGGGATTTGCACATCTTATATTTATCGGAACAATCCGATGAAATTTACGAAGTATGGGATACTATAAAATCCAAATTACACAACCATAGCATTGTGGTGATTGCCAATATTCGATATAGCGACGATCACTATTTGAAATGGAAACAACTTACCCACGACCCAGCGGTGCGCGTGGATATCGATTTATTTCGCATGGGGTTTTTATTTTTCCGCAAGGAACAGCCTAAAGAATCGTTTTTATTGCGATATTAGTAGAGAATTTATGGATTGGACACATACAATACGGGTGCGGTACGCCGAATGCGACCGAATGGGGTTTGTGCACCATTCGATTTATGCCTTATATTTCGAAGAGGCCCGAACTGAAATTCTTCGCAATCGAGGAATTACCTACAAAGACATGGAAGACGACGGACTCATAATGCCGGTTCGTACCATGAATATTCAATTCAAAAAAGCCGCAAAATACGATGACTTACTGCGTGTTTCGGTGGCCGTTGTAGGCGAAGTGAATGTACGAATGGATTTCCATTACACCATTCTCAACCAGCACGATGAATTGCTCTGTACCGCTGACATGGAAATGTTTTTCGTAAATAAGGAAACGATGCGACCAACCAGATTGCCTGAAAAATACAAAATTCACATGCAATAATGCCCCGATTTTACCGCCCATATAACAAGCATTTTGGAAACTCCGATTCTAATAACAAGAATATGGAAGATCCGAAGGATAAAAATCCTGATGATTGGGTGGAAAATCCAGTTGCCAAAAAGATACGCTTGTATTTAGAATCAAAAACGTTTAGAGGTCTAAAAGGACATAGTTTATACGATATTGGCCGGTATTTTTTGCGTTCTTTATTTATGGAAAACCTCAGCGTGCGAGCCTCCTCCCTGAGTTTTAATTTTTTCTTAGCCTTATTTCCCGCGCTGATTTTTTTACTCACACTTATCGCTTATTTGCCTTACGATGGATTAAAAATCCAGTTAATGGATCAACTTTCTCTCATTCTTCCTGAACGCTCGTTCAAAGAAATTGCCGAAACCATATCTGAAATTTTAACCAAGCAAAATTCTAGTTTGCTTTCTTTTGGTTTCTTTTTTACCATTTATTTCGCGTCTAATGCCTTTCATTTACTTATCAGTAGTTTTAATAAACGCTTAGTAGCTTCTACTTTGGTGAAGCAGAATTGGATCGTAATTAGAGGAAGAGCCGTCTTTTTAACCGTGTTACAAACCGTCTTGATTATCGTTTTTCTATCCCTAGTAACCTGGGCCTATCAAATTGAAACCTATATGGCCGAGAACCACTGGCCCTTAGTTAGCGTATATAATTTTTTAGTTGAATTACTCAAATACCTCCTTATGATGGGCTTATTTCTGTTGGCAATTTCCAGTTTGTATTATTTCGCCCCATCAAAAACAGATAAATGGAAGTTTTTTACTATTGGTTCCTTTTTGGCTAGTGCATTATCGATAATAGCCACTTTCGGTTTTACCCTTTACGTAAATAATTTCGACAGTTATAATAAAATCTATGGGTCAATTGGGGCTATTTTGGCCCTTATGGTACTGATCTATATTAACGTATTTTTGGTAATAATCGGATTTGAACTAAATACCAGCATTGATAAAGCGGAGATTCGACAAGCCAATAAGCTTAGGAACTAACAAATATTTTCTCAATAATCACTTCCCCGTAAAACTCGTTTATCTTTCCTACCACAAGTTGTTTTTGTAGGAAAATTTCATTTTTCAACGGTGGGTTATCAACCTTGATATACAAGGTCTTGTCTTTTAGTGATATATCAGTCGTATGCTTGGTGATCATAATCCCAAAAATGTCACCCCAATCTTTTTTTATTTGGGACTCCCTTGCCTTCGTATCCAAACGATAGCGCTTATACATTTGTTCGATAATCGAACCAATAGAAATATCCTTGTCCTTATGCCTCATTGAGCTTACTTTTTCGACGACCGTATGACAGGTAAAAAATAATTCCAATTAAAAACCAAAGTCCAAACCACTTCCAATTTTCAAGTGTCATTCCGGTGAGCAAATATAAGCATATCGCGACCCCTAGTAGCGGAATTAAATTCCAATTTTTAAACCAAGTGAAAACGGCCAATAGACCTAGTAACAACCAAAGAATTCGATGAGAAACCACATACATGAAAGCCCCTTCTCCATATGCCACCTCGTTAATGTATTTCGGCACGAATAAAACCACTAGG
>JBIKIM010000228.1:0-3297 GCA_044361605.1 Bacteroidia bacterium
AAATACCTAAAAACAGGAAAAACCGAACACAAAAAAAACTGGAAGTAATTTGACTTTTCAATATGAAAAAAAGACGGGCTTGCCCGTCTTTTTTTTTGACCCCTCATTTGTCTAAAAAATGTGGGCAATAATAAGCCTTAAACCAAGGTCCGTTAAGGCCTTGGTTGTATATTGCGGATATTTGAATTGCAACTATGGAAGAGAATAACCTATTACCTGAAGAATTCACCGAAAGAATCATTCCGATTAATATAGAAGACGAAATGAAAACGGCCTACATCGATTATTCGATGTCGGTTATTGTATCGCGTGCATTGCCCGACGTTCGCGACGGATTGAAGCCCGTTCACAGAAGGGTGCTATATGGAATGGTAGATTTAGGATTGGCTTCCAATCGCCCTTATAAGAAATCTGCTCGTATTGTCGGAGAGGTTTTGGGTAAGTACCACCCGCATGGTGATTCGTCCGTTTACGATGCCATGGTACGATTGGCTCAAAGCTGGAGTGTTCGCTATCCATTTGTTGATGGTCAAGGTAACTTTGGAAGTATTGATGGAGATCCACCAGCGGCGATGCGCTATACGGAAGCCCGTATGCGCAAAATTGCCGAAGAGATGATAACCGATATCGACAAAGAAACGGTTGATTTCAGGCCGAACTTTGACGAAAGTTTGCAAGAGCCCACCGTAATGCCCAGCAAGATCCCTAACCTATTGGTAAATGGGGCCTCAGGTATTGCGGTTGGTATGGCGACCAATATGGCTCCTCATAATTTGCGAGAAATATGTGCTGCCGTAAATATGTATATCGACAATCACGATGTAACTATTGCCGAGCTTATGGAAGCGGTTAAAGGTCCTGACTTTCCAACTGGAGGTATCATTTACGGTGTTGAAGGTATCAAAGATGCCTATGAAACGGGTAGGGGTAGAGTAGTAATGAGGGGTAAGGCCGAAATAGAGGTTACCAAAACGGGAAAAGAAATGATCATCATCACGGAAGTCCCTTATCAAGTATCGCCGCCACAAATTATTGTAAAAGCCGTGGATTTAGTTCACGAAAAAATAATTGATGGTATATCGGCTGTTCGCGATGAAAGCGGTCGCCAAGGAATGCGGATAGTTTTTGAACTTAAACGAGATGCCATTCCTAATGTTATTTTGAATCAATTGTATAAGTTTACCCCCTTACAAAGTTCCTTTTCAGTAAACAACATCGCTTTGGTTAAAGGCAAACCAGAGATGTTGAACTTGAAGGACATGATTCGGCATTTTGTGGACCATCGACACGAAATAATCGTGCGACGTACCCAGTATATGCTTAGAGAAGCTCGAAAACGCATTCATATTTTAGAGGGACTCATTATTGCACTAGACAATTTAGATGCGGTAATCAAGTTAATCCGTCAGAGCAGAACTCCAGAAGCCGCTCGAGAAGGATTAATGTCTCAATTTGGACTTAGCGAAATTCAGACCAAAGCGATTCTTGATATGCGTTTGCAGCGATTGACCGGATTGGAAATCGATAAAATACGCGAGGAATACAATGCCGTTTTGAAAGAAATTGAATTTTATGAGAATATCCTTGCCGATCAAAATTTACGTATGTCAATCATTAAAGACGAAACAACGGAAATGGCCGAAAAGCATGGAGATGATCGCAGAACAAGAATAGAATACAATGCGGAGGAAATTAATATTGAAGATCTAATCCCCAATGAAGAAGTGGTAATTACCATTTCGCACAAAGGATATATCAAACGCACGGCTCTAACTGAATACAAAGAACAAAATAGGGGTGGGCGTGGGCTTAGAGGGGTTTCTCACCGAGATGAAGATTTCGTTGAACACCTGTTTGTAGCAAGCACACATAATTATTTATTGTTGTTTACTGAACAAGGCCGTTGTTTCTGGTTAAAGGTTTACGAAATACCCGAAGGCGCGAAAGCGACTAAAGGACGTCCGATACAAAACCTAATCAATATCCCTTCTGACGATACCATTAAAGCGTATTTAAATATCAAAAATCTTAAAGATCAAGAATATTTGGAGAATAACTTTATTGTTATGGTTACCAAGCGCGGTATCATTAAGAAAACATCTATTGAGGCCTATAGCCGCCCAAGAACCAACGGGATAAATGCGATAACCGTTAGAGATGGCGATGAACTTCTTCAAGCTTCTGTTACCGACGGCAACTCCGATATTGTAATTGCCAAACGTATGGGTAAAGCCATCCGATTCCATGAATCAAAAGTACGCCCAATGGGTAGAACGGCTGCGGGAGTACGAGGGGTGACCTTAGAAAGCGCGGAAGATGAGGTAATTGGCATGGTTTGTGCAAGAGATACAGAAGAGAAAACCAATATCCTTGTTGTAAGTGAAAAAGGATATGGTAAACGTTCTAACATTGAGGATTATCGGATTACAGGTCGTGGTGGAAAAGGGGTAAAAACCTTGTCTGTTACAGAAAAAACGGGATACCTGGTAGCCATTATGGGCGTCAACGATAACGATGGATTGATGATTATCAATCGCAGCGGTATGACGATCAGAATGGCGATTGATTCGTTGCGCATTATGGGTCGTGCGACTCAAGGGGTGCGATTGATCAATATAAAAGGGGTAGACGCCATTGCCAGTATTGCTAAAACACCACGCGAAGAGGACGAAGAAATTCTGCCAATCGATGGGGAAGTGGAAGGAATTATCCCCGTAGATGAAACAATCGACGGAGCAATTTTAGAAAGCGATGACAATACGGAACCCGATGCACCCGTTGAAGAATAAAATCAAGTTTAATAAAAACATAAAAATGAACTTCGACAATTTGAAAAAACCAGCCTTGTTATTCGCGACTATCGTCCTGGTAGGAGCGAGTTTCGCTCAGAAACGCGCCGTTAATTCTGCAGAATACGCCCTTGAATCGGGGACTCCTGAAGATCTTATAATTGCGCATGAAGAAATAGAAAAAGCAAAGGAGCACCCCAAAACAGCTACGTTCCCGAGAATGTGGTTGGTTAGAGCGCGTGTTTATCAAAACGTTTTTGATAAGCGAGGTAATCCGATGTTAGCGAAAATCAAATACCAGTCGGGACTTGAATCGGCGCGGTCGATAATGAATTATTACAATTCAAAAGAAAAAAAGACCAGTACCGATGATGAGGATGCTCGCTTTATACTGGGTAATTGCTTTGCCGCAACATTCAATGAGACACAAAACTATTCCGATGCGTTCAATACGGCAAGCGATGAGTTAAAGCTGCGTATCAATGACACCATGCTAACCTATTTTGAA
>JBIKIM010000229.1:0-3287 GCA_044361605.1 Bacteroidia bacterium
AACAGATTTCGATACATTTATGATGCCGTATCCAAGAAGAACAATGGAAAGGGGTATGGATACAAATTGGTATTTTTTTATCAATCCAGAAACCCCAAATATCGAAGCCATCATGAAAAATACCATTTGAAACTTTCGTGCTGCCGAGAAGTATTCGTATAATCCTTTATTTGGCGCCGTGCCGCTATATTCGATTTTCCGATTAAAGCATTGACTTAAGAAATAATCAATATCATTTTGGGTGATATATTTCAAATTGGTTCTCTGGAATACAATGCCTTGTGAATCTAATAATTGTTCGATTTCTTTCTCTAAGACATTAATGGTATCAATGAAAATTTGAACATCTGTAGCACATTTTTTTGATATTTTTTGGTGTAAATCGCCTTTTAATTGATTCTCGAATTTTGTTTCTAAAGTGAGTTCTATATTTTTTGTTTTGGGCGTTTCTTTAAAAATAATGGTTTGGTTTTCTAATTCGGAAAGAGTTTGCTTGATGCCCCTATGTGATTCAGATTGAATAAATAATTCGGTTGATGTAATGGTGCTTTTTTCGTAACTCAACGAATATTGCTGAATTATTTGTTTTAATTTAGCAATGCAATCGTTAACATTGCTGTTTCGCGAATCAGGGATTTGTAATATCTTTTGTTGGGTAATTGCTTTTTTGGCAATGATGTTGTTTAGCTCTTTTCCAGCAATTAATGAAATTGTTTTTATCGTCTTTTTTAGTTGAATGATGCTCAAATAATTCGTGTGTATACTTCGTTTTTCTTGCGAATTTTGAGTTAGCAGCATCGCGAAATTCGGAACTTCAGTAATTTCTGTAATCTCCATGTAATCAAACTGAATGATTTTTTGAGATAACTCTTTTTTTAATGTCGCGGGTAAGCTGTGGTCAAAATCAAACAATTGAACCCATGGTAGGTCATCGGCTAATAATCTAAGCGTTTCAAATGAAGTATCAATCTCCGGTTTATTAATGCATATTACGGTAAGTAAGGGTTGAATACTACTGATTAAACCCGGTTGATAGTGTTCAATTTTAGATGCGGACAAATTAAAGTGTAAATTTTCAAACTGAAAATCATGTTGAACTATTTCGCCTTTTTCAATGAGCTCTTTATCTTTGGAAAGGTCACAATGAGCCATGTTTACCCAATCAATATTGGGTAACTCACCAATTATCCAAATCCGTATATCTTGGTTAAGGAATTCGTTTTGCCTACTGATTTTATCTACATCCCCTAAAGTGTTGACAAACAATGCGGGCAATCCAACATCTGCAATAGTTGTTACAACCTCTTGTTGGATTTTGACAAATGTGCCATGTTCCAAGTTTTTGATTCTCATGATAATTAAAAAGTTATTACAAGTTTGTTTTCAGGCCATTCATGGAGCCAAATTCCGCTATAAACAGCCGATGGAGTGCTTGAATTCCCGTTTGCATATACAAGCATTGCATACGAAACCACCGATCCATCCCATTTTACGGGTCCATCATACTGATTAATGCTCACATTTTTACCAGGCTCAATAACAACTTGAACGGATTTTGGATTTCCATTAGTCCCAAGGAATTTGAATTCTTTAAGTTGTCCTTGATTATCAAAAAAGGTAATGTGAGTGATTAAAACGGTTATGGTTTGGTCTGTGCGATTTTCAACCTTAAACTTGCCATTCTTGAAGATGTCTTTGAACTTTAGAAAATCTTGGTTCTTTGCCGCTTCTTTTTGCATTTCAACGACTTCGTTCTTCCCGTCAAAATAAAGTGTTGCGAGCAGCGCAATTCCGGCCACGGCGACAACTACGGTGATGACAAATATATTAAATGAAATCCCCGAAGATATAGAACTCTTATCATTGTTGTTCATAGCAGCAGGGGCGGTGGTTCTAGCGCCTCTTCCCGCAATGACTTGGGGATTACTGGGGTGGGTGTTCTCCCCTCCATTTCTTTTGTTGCTCGGTTCGCTAGGTCCGGCTTGGGCGTTTTGCGTAGGCTTGGATGAAGGCAAATCTGTTTTGGGTTGGCCTGTAACTTTCTGATTGGTTAGTATGGCAAAAGTCTCCTCCAGTTCTTGTAAATTTTTTTGATAAAGTTTTTTAAGATTCGGGGTTGGAGCATTTGTCAATCTTATCTGAAAATCACTGTATAATTCATTAAACCGAGCCTTTATTTCTTCGGTTGTGGCAGATTCGTCTAAACTTAGAATTTCAAGATATTCAATGCGTGATTTTGACATGACACAAAATTCGCGCTTTATTCAAGGCTAGCTACTACCAATATATTGGTATATTTAAAAGGATCAACGTCGATTGGTCATCTGAGGTGTAAATTTGTTTTTATCAGTGTTTATGAGAAAAAACAAGTTCAATCAAATCCAGGTTTTGCTTATAATGATCACCTTGGGGATTTTTTCTTGTGGTTTACCACAAAAGCATCGAATATTAGGTAATCGGGGTAATTGGAACGTAACACACACATCACCAAATTATTCACAAACAACGGATAATAATAAAGCAAATCCTTCGAAGAGTTTTAATTATGCTAATTTCAGTGGGTCAAACAAACTCAATAAGGAAAATCATTCCATACGAGATTTTAATTTAACACCAGATACCGTTCTCGATATTGCACATTCTATCAATGGGGTGTTAGTACAATCTATCCCTGATTCAAGAATAAAGTCATTGGATAAACATACGTTATTGGGCCTGAAATATGCACTGATAAAGGATATGACCAATAAGGTGATCACGAATAAAAAACCAATTAGGTCCCTTGCAAAATTAAATACAGAATTTAATGATTTAAACGCAAAAGGATTGAATACCTACAACCGCATTCGAACCAAGCTCATCAATAAAAGTAACGGTTATTATGACGGGGATATACGATTGTCTATTGTTCAATTTGGAATATTGATGGTATTTGTGGGCGCTATATTGATTCTTGGATTGACTAATTTCGGAGTGCCTTCTCTTACACTTTTTACGGACGTTTCACTTATATTAACAGCCGCATTATTAATTACTACATTGATTTTTGGAGAAGATGACAATGGGATATATATGATCAATATTGTGCTTTCATCTATTTATCTTGGAATAATGGGATTAGCTGGCTTTTTTCTTTTAATTGGTGAATCCATTTCCTTAGATTCTGTCTTTGGTTTTTGGGGTTTTTTATTCGGAATCTTTGCGTTTACCGTAATCCTTATGCTCCTTGCTGATCCAGATGCATTTAGCGATTTATTTTGATTGGGTGTTTGAAAATAAATTTCGTG
>JBIKIM010000230.1:0-3277 GCA_044361605.1 Bacteroidia bacterium
AAAATCAAGCCATTCATTGGGGTCGATCCACGTTACAATCGCGCCTTCAGTCCCGCCGTTCGACGCATCCACATACTCATCGGTTCTAAAATCGCCTAAATTGCTGCGGCTAAGGTCTAAATAGGTTAAATCCTGTCCCGCGCCCCCTTCAAATTCGTCGAATCGACCAGATTCTAAGGTGCCAGGAATTTCAGTTGGCACGCTGCCAAACGCTTTGGTTTCTCCTACCCGCACCCGAACAAAATTGCTAATGGCAAAGGCCGCATCTTGATACATTCGGGCACTCAAATCGTTCCATCCTAATTTTAATGGAGGTGTTTTCAATGTGAATGGCGCGGTCGTGACTTGGCCGATAGAATCGCTGCCACTATAAAAAACCACGCGATCGGGTGTGCCCTCTTGAACGGTTAATTCTAGGTTTACAGACCCGTTGTAATACGCTTGGGGGAAGTCGCTCACGAGCTTGCCTTTAACTGCTATGTCTTTATTCGTGGCCAAATCATTAGGAGCCACTTTCAATTTGAACCCATCGGAATACGTTACATAAAGTGTGTCTTTTGAGTAATTTTTGGCGACATAGGTTTTATCTCCGTTGTGATTAAAAACCACCGCCAATGGATGATTGCTTTTTACCGATGTATCGAGTCTTCCCAATGCATTCAGGGCATGCAACCAATGGTAGGTTTGGGCATCGGAAATACCGAATTTCAAATTTCTATTGGGAAACGAATTGTACATTTTGATGGCGCGCGGCGCATCGATAAAAGCCAAATACGACCAATACACATCGTGCCAAAGGTTGTCGTTAGCCTGATTGTTTAAAATCCCTGTATTTTTGGCCATTTCGTTCCACAGGCGACGCATGTACGTGGTGTCATGGGCTAAATAGAGGCTTCCCCCGTGAATGGGATACAATTCAATGCCGTAAGAAGCTGCGATATCGGCAGTCCAAAAGGTACCGTTATCGTAGGAATTCCCCCAAACGCGCGATACCAACGCGTAGGCTTGATTGGCGGCGAAATTGCGTTTGTTTTTATCAAACCAATATTCTTCTACTGCGGCTTGTTCGGTGGCGTACAAATAAATACCCAAATTTCTGATGGCCGTATCGCCGATAACACTTCCCCAGTGAATTAAAGACGAATTGAACTGCATGCTTTCAGACGTGCTTTCTTGGTCGTTTCCTTGAGGGAAGCTGGCAAATCCATTGGCCCAGCAATGGCCTTGGTAAGGATTAAAATTTCGCAAATGCGGAAACAGTCGATCGTTGCGATCGGTACTCGCGGCATCTCGCACTAATAAATTAATCATTCCACCCCATTTAGAGGCCCAACCGGGTTCAAATTCCTCTAAAAAAGATGCGGCGTGAATAAAATATCCCCAGTGAAAGTGGTGGTCGTTGAGGTTATTGTCTTGACCGTGACCGGCTGGATATCCCAAAAGTGATTTCCACGTACTGTCGTAATAAAATATAAAAGCCCTTTCGCCTGATTCGGCACTAAGCCAATCTTCCAAGCGGGATTTAACAGTCTTCACAATGGTGGTAACCGCTTCGTCTAATTGCATTTCGTGTGCTATGCGCGCGGTTTGAATGAGTCGGTTCATCACCTGTCCTTCGTTATACGAATCGGTCCATTCGGCCAAACCATCGTTCATGATCGATTCGATCTTATCTTTTAAATCCAAGGGATTGAAGCCTTTGCTATATGGATCCACATACGGCAGGGTAGGTAAAATCCCGCGGAACGGGTGTTGGGTAGCAAAGGAATTGCCACTGAGCATTTTCAAATCGCCGCGAACCGTTCGGTACGTGGTCGAAGTCAAAGAAGACGCGCCTTTGTATAAATTCGCCCATTGATGCGGCAAAAGTCCCATAAGCATAAGGGAATCCGTTCCTTCTTTTACGTCTACATCGACTTTAAAATGGGTCTCTACCCTACTTTGGACTTCGTTATAATGATAGGAAGAATGGGTATTTCCAGGGAATACGAACGCATGTTTTTCGTAATTATCGGCCGCCGTTTCAAGATTTGATGAATTATGAGGCAACAAGGCCATGCTCCAATAATTTTTACCATTTAAATTAGAGGTAATGCGACTTCCATTTTGCGTCCACGTAGAACCACTAGGACCATAAACCACGAAATCCGCGCCATTTCGAGCGTTTTCAATGACAACCCGGTTGTTTTTGATGGTTACCGTTCCTGAGTTCACCGTTATTTGGGCGGTACTTTGAGAATCCTTTTCAAAATAAAGGAAGGGCATACCCACGCCGGTGGTGGTTCGGAAAATAGAATTTTGCTTTTTCCAGCGCATTTGGATGGTCCAATCGGTATGATCGGCAATGTCTGCAGAAGCGGCCGACATATCTGAAACACCCATGATAATGGGCTGGATATCGTCGATTACGCCCCAAGGGATATACGTAACCACTAAACCGGTTGACACGGTTTTCATGGTAAAGGGATAATTAAAGAGGTTGTCGCAATGTGCATTTTTAATCTTCGCGGACCACCAGTCGTTGCTCGGAGGTGGTTTTAGGGCTGCTTTTTCAACCGTAAATGGTTTTCCCGAGGGAAATCCATTACGCCCTGCGGCATCCGTTCCGGGAAACCGGTTGGTATAAGATCCGCTACCAACGGATGTAATTTGGGCTTGTACGGAGGCTATAATCCCCAATACGGTAACCCAAAGGGCCCGTTGTATATATTTCTTCATATTTAGTCTTTACTTGAAAAACGCCATCCGTTTTTCAGGTTTATTTTTTGTTGCAAGTCCTTCACCATTATGGTAAAATCACCTTCTTCCACTACCCTAAACCCGTCTTTACTGATAAAACTCAAGGCCTTTAGGGGAATCCATGTGAACGTATAGGTATAAGATTGTCCAGCACCGATTTCCACTTTTTCAAAGGCGCATAACTTTTTTACCGAAGGCGTGATGCTCGCATATTCATCGCGGAAATACACTTGAATGACTTCCTTCGCGCTTTGCTTGCCCGTATTGGTAACCGTAACGCTTACTCCAATATGCTCACCCAGCGAAAATACCACTTTTAAATCGCTGTATGTGAATTGGGAATAACTCAAACCATGTCCGAAATCGTACAAGGGATTGTAGGCGTTTTTGCCAAATTTGGTATCGTTATCTTCAGTGGGTTTGCGGTCGTAATGCACAATATCACCCGCGGCTCTTGGATAGGTAAAAGGCAACTTTCCACTAGGAACAACCTGACCGACAATAATTTGCGCCAAAGCCTTGCCGCCTTCATCGCCTG
>JBIKIM010000008.1:0-11383 GCA_044361605.1 Bacteroidia bacterium
GGCTTTATCTTCCTTTCGGATGGCATTTTTTGCTTGAAAAACTGCAAAAAGAAAATCGCTTTTTTTGTAAAGCGGCGTTTCCGGTGAATTAACATACTTGGGGGCTTTATCCACTTTCCCCATAATACGACCGGCAAAACCTGCGGTTTTTCCACTTACTGCGATAAGGGGAAACATTACGCGATTTCGAAATAGATCGTAGAAACTACCGTCTTTTTCGCGGGGTTTT
Organism: Bacteroidia bacterium; assembly: GCA_044361605.1. Classification (GTDB taxonomy): domain Bacteria; phylum Bacteroidota; class Bacteroidia; order NS11-12g; family UBA955; genus VMCP01. Next base: position 230 of record JBIKIM010000008.1, read on the forward strand.
ATCAGTCCCCCTAACTGTAAAATTTCATCTGTGTAACCTGCTTTTTTGGCGTGCGAATAAAAGGCAGTCCAATCGTTCGGACTGTAACCAAGGCGCCAAGTTTTAATTGTTTCAGCAGTATACCCTCGTTCTTTAAAATACGGAAGTGCGACACTCCTGCCCTCTTCGGTATCGTGCAATTGGGACTCGAAAAACTGCAGGGCAAATTCATTGAGGGACTGCAAGCTCTCTTTTTCTCGTTGCAGTTGCATGGCCTCATCGCGGGTATCGGAGTCCGTTTCTACTAAATCAATTCCGAAACGTTTAGCCAATTCGCGAGCGGATTCAACAAAAGTCATTTGCTCCATTTCCATTAAGAACTGTATGGAATTACCTCCTTTCTGACACCCAAAACATTTGTAAATATTCAGACTTGGGGTTACCGTGAAACTCGGTGTTTTTTCGTCATGAAACGGACAATTCCCCTTAAAACGGGAACCAGAACGCTTCAAATTCACATAATCGCCTACGATATCTTCAATAGGAACGGCAAGAAGCAACTGGTTGATGGAATGCGGACTGATCATAAAGCGAAACTCAAAGATACGGCAAATCAAGAAAGACTTAGATTTTCATAATTTGATTAACTTCGCAATTCTAATGACCCACGAAACTAACCTTCAGGAAACCATTAAAAATCGTGCAAAAAGCTTGCTTCCGGAACTTATCAACATCCGTAGAGCCTTGCACGAAAACCCCGAACTGTCGTTTGTCGAATTTGAAACCCAAAAAAAAGTCGAAAATTATTTGCATAAATTGGGGTTGCGTACCGAACGGTTGGCAAACACCGGTGTGGTGGCCCTTATCGAAGGTAAAAATCCCAATAAACGTTGCGTAGCGCTTCGGGCCGATATGGACGCGCTGCCAATCACGGAAGTAAACGACGGCCGTACCTACCGCAGTCGCAACGAAGGCATCATGCACGCGTGTGGTCACGATGTTCACACAACATCGTTGCTGGGCGCTGCCACTATTTTAAACGAACAACGCGAACATTTCGAAGGCACGATAAAATTAGTATTTCAACCGGGCGAGGAAAAACTTCCTGGTGGAGCTAGTTTGATGATAGCCGACGGCGTTCTGCAGAATCCCCCAGTAGATTTCATGATCGGTCAACATGTAATGCCTTTAATCGACACCGGTGGTGTGGGTTTTAGACCTGGCTTGTATATGGCGAGTACGGATGAGATTTTTATGACGGTAAAGGGCGTGGGCGGTCATGGCGCCTTGCCTCATTTGGTGGTGGATGCTGTTTTAGTCGCGTCGCACATTATCGTGGCCATGCAACAAATTATCTCCCGAAATCAAAATCCCGCACTTCATGGCGTTCTCTCATTTGGGAAAATTATTGGCAATGGCGCCACTAATGTATTGCCACCGCAAGTTGAAGTACACGGCACCTTCCGAACTGTAAACGAAGAGTGGAGAAGCCAAGCGCATGAAAAAATTCGAATTTTGGCAGAGGGAATGGCTCAAAGTATGGGCGCCGAAGTAGATATTGAAATACGTCGGGGATATCCGTTCTTGAAAAACGACGAAAACGTAACGGCCTTGTGTATGCAGGCGGCTGCCGAATATTTAGGGAACGAAAACGTGGAAGAATTGGAGTTGTGGATGGCTGCGGAAGATTTTTCTTATTATTCGCAAGAAGTGCCGAGTTGTTTTTACCGGTTGGGCACTCGAAACCAAGCCAAAGGGACGCATTACAGCGTGCACCATCCATCTTTTGACATCGACGAGGACGCACTAGAAATAGGTGCGGGTTTAATGGCCCAATTAGCCGTAAAGGCCTTAGCCCAATAGATTAAGCCCCGATAATAGAACACAAATTATCAACCGCCGAATCCCAAATCGAAGCCGCCATCTCGGCTTCATCGGGTTCAACAAACTCGGTAATAATGAGTTCCACATCGCCGGTTATGGCATCCTGTTCAATTCGAAATTCTAGGTATTCTCCCTCGCCGTCTATTACTTCAAACCGGGTGTATTTGTTGGTCACCGTTTTGCTCATATTGGCATGATAATCGGTTCCGTCTTCCCAAGAAAAACGATACTGACCCCCACCCATGATGTCTACGCGATCGGCAAACCAGCTTTGTAAACCAGAGGGATTTGAAATATATTGATACAGAATTTGGGGAGAGGAACGAAGAGAATATTCTAGTTCGAGTTTTAATTTTTTTGATTCTTTTTTAGCCATAAGGAAAAGCGTTGCGTTTAACTTAATGAAAATAGGAGCATTTTTCGTGCCAATTTTTCATTTAATGCAAAGAAATCAAAAACTTTGAAATTTCAAAATATTATACTATGAATTACTCATTATCTTTGTGGAATGACGTTTTCCGTGCGCCAGCTGCTTTATTTTTCCATCATTCTAACGGTATTACTTCTTATTGGTCTTATTTGGGGCTTTGAAACCCTCACCATTCAAATTTTAAGCTTAAATCATCCGACCTTAGATACGTTAATGTCTTTGGTAACCCAATGGGCTGAGTGGCCTGTTATTGTTATCGCTATCGGATTGTCTGTTTATTGTTTAGGACGGATTGGTTGGATTTGGGGATTGGCTTTTTTTATTGAGGGCGCCATCGTTAATGTGGCCAAATCCACAATCAATTGGCCCCGGCCCGCCATTCGATTTCCACATTTGGTGCGACAAATCGATGGCAATACCTTATCGCAGTGGAAGGCATTTCCAAGCGGACATACCGCAGCCGTCTTTTTTGGAACGGCCATTATTTTATCACTATGGCGCAATGAATGGCCCCAATTTTTAAAACTGCTATTGACCGTGTTGGCATTTGCCGTAGCCTACAGCCGCGTATATTTAGGTCAACATTCCTTTGAAGATGTGTTGGCAGGTGCTTGGGTGGGATTGGGCCTATTTTGGGCTTTTTATCGTTTTTTTCACCATAAAAATTGGATCTCTTCATGAAAAAACTACACGTTCATTTCACCTTTACCCTCTTAACACTCGGTATTTTGTTATTAGGGGTTAATTTGACTCCATTATTCGATTGGGATGAATTGAATTTTGCCGAATCAGCCCGCGAAATGAACCTTACTCAGAACTATTTATACGTTCAAATTGGTTTTGAACCCTTTTGGGAAAAACCCCCATTTTTCATTTGGATGCAGGCCCTTGCCGAACGCGTATTCCAATCCAATGATCCTTGGGTTTATAAACTTCCGAACCTATTAGCCGGTGTTATTGCCGTAAATTGGGTCTATCACATAGGCGATCGTTTAGGGAAAAAAATGCTCGGCGCCTTTTGGGCCGTAGCCACCCTCTTTAGTTTCGCCCCATTTATTTATTGGCGTTCTGGAATTATAGATCCCGTTTATAACCTCTTTATCGTACTCAGTATCTACCAATGGTATAAAATCACCCAAGCAAACTTGCGCGAAGAACGGTCGCATTTGTACTACCTTTTAGTCGGCGTGTTTTTGGGATTCGCCTTTTTAACCAAAGGTCCCGTAGCCCTTGGCATCGTGGGATTTGTAGTCATTTGGGTGAGCGCCGCCCGTGGTAAATGGCACGAAATTTTCAATTGGAAAATCCTGTTATCGCTGTTTGGCCTGTCGGCGGTAATCGGTCTTTGGGTATATCCCCTCTTGCAATCCAACGGAGCCCAATTTCTAGAAGAGTTCATTGCCTACCAGTTGGTGTTATTCCAAGGTCAAATAGTTTGGCACAACCAACCTTGGTTTTATCATATCGTTGTACTCTTTTTCTTGGCGTTTCCTGTGTCTATTTTAGCCCTTCCCCACCTTTTCAAGAACCAAATAATGGATCGAAATGTGGAGGTTTGGAGTTTGTTTATGCGGGCATTGTTCTGGGTCGTTTTGATCGTTTTCTCGATTACCACGACCAAAATAATCCATTACAGCAGCTTATGTTGGTGGCCCCTCACCTATTTTGGCGCCTATCAGGTGTACCTTATTCATACCAACCGCTGGCACTTCCCTAAATGGCTCATCCTGCCCCTTAGCTTATCAGCATTAGGAATGGGCATTGCATTATGGATCGTTCCTGTTGCCGCCCTTGCCGATCCGCTTCCCGATTGGCTTTGGACAAAATTGGATGTGTTTACCAAAGGATTGATCTCGGTTAAAGAACCTTGGTCTTGGACATCCCTGCTGCCTGCGGCCTTGTTTACCTTTTGGTTTTTCGCATGGTTTATTTTACAAATCTTGGGAAGAAAACCGCACGCCGGTATGCTTTTCATTATTAGCGGCGTGGTTGCCCTAAGCAGCAGTATTTGGCTCCTACCACCCGTGGCGAAACTGTTACAAGGACCCCTTACTAAAACCATTCAGCAAGAGACACAAAAAGGCGTTTTCCTAGAAGCATGGTACTTTAAAACCTACGCATTGTATTTTCATGGTAATTTTTCTTCCAAAGATTTTGACCAATTGCGCCCTGAATTTCCTACCGCACAAAACGAACCTTATCCCCAACAAAGTGCCCGTCGATCTCATGCCATGAATGCTAACAATCAAGAACTTACCAAAGTAATAACCAAGAATAATTTTGACGCCGATTACGAATTCAACCGTAAATTTGTATTGGAAAAAAATATAGGTGGCTATCTTCTGTGGAGAAAGAGACCGGTACAACCTTAGACTTATTGTCTTATTTTTGAGAAATTGACACCTCCGTATGAATAAGCAAGCGTTGAATATAGTTGTTTCGGGATGGGAATACGGAGCCGGTAAATCGGGTACCTCTCACGGTCCAGATGCGCTGCTCAAGGCGCTACAAAACCACATAGAATTTCCTGATACCCCAACACACGTAGCCCAAACCGTAGAGGCACAAGACGTAGCGCACATTTATTTCCCCCATTTAAGAAGAGCCCGTCATTTGCTTAGGCACCAATCTCGACTGGCCGATACCATCGAAAAATTAGACCCGCAAACGCGTACCTTATTGTTAACAGGCGATCATAGCAATGCCATTGGAGGTATCGCCGGATTTTGCCGCAATCGCAATCCAGAAAACATAGGCATTATCTGGATTGATGCACACTTAGACCTGCATTCACCCTATACCACTCCCAGTGGCAACATACATGGAATGTCGGTCAATACCGCCATTGAATTGGATAACCTGGCATGTAAAGTCAACGACCTCGATGCCGAGTGTATTTCCCTTTGGGAAGAAATAAAAGACTTAAAGAAATGTGAGGCTATAAACCCAGAAAACATTGTTTTCATGGGTATTCGAAGTTACGAAGATGCAGAATTACATCTGATTAAAACGGCGGGTATCAAAGTACTATTTGCCGAAGACATACATACAAATGGGATTGATTGGGCCTTAAACGAAATCCAATTGCATTTCGAACACAAAGCCCAAGAATGGTACGTGAGTTTTGATGTTGACAGCATGGATCCGACTGTTTCTATCGGTACCGGAACTCCTGAGGCTGGGGGCTTGAGCAAACAAGAAGCGGCGGCGGCCTTACAATTCTTTTGGAATCAACGTCAAACCCAATGCTTAGAAATTACCGAGATCAACCCCGAACTTGATACGCAAAAGCCCATGGCGGATGAGGTCTGTGACCTACTATGGCCGTTATTGTAGTACCCGCTTCCCCAATTAAATTAACGAGAGCCATCCCGAACTCGATACGGTGAAGACCATTACGGAAGAGGTCAGTGACCTGCTATGGCTGTTATTGTAGTACCCGCTTCCCCAATAAAATTGTCTATAGGGCCACAATGCAAGCAGAATACTTATTCCAATTAAGAGGTCGCATTCAACCATTTTAAGGTATCGACTCCATCGGCATAATCCCACAACGCGGGTTTCTGTGCAGTTCCGAATGGCAAACCGTCAATTTGGGTACCTTCCGAAACGATACACTGTATTTCTTCATGGTGTTCGTCCAAGTAGCGTTGTACCTCTTCAATTGTGTCGTAATACGTATAATTCACCAATCCTACAGGGGCATGCAGGGTATTTCGCTCTTTAAATAGCACAAAACCGGCATCGATATGCGGATCTAAATTCATCAACAACAGTGCTTTGTGATAGTGGTAATTATTAACGTATTTATGGTGATTAACCAAGTCGCCAAATTTATTATCCCAAAGAGGAAAAAGACAAGCGAAATCAAAGTTACGCGGTAAAAACACTTGGGTAACGTTGCGACATCCCATACCGAAATAGGCAAAAATATCAGAACCGAGACCCATAATTTGGGCTTCTGAAAGCGCCTCACCTTGGGGTAAAACCGCCACACTGTGTCGGTTTTTTCGTAAAATATTGGGTTTGTCTCTGAAATAATATTCAAAATACCGATGGGTATTGTTGCTGCCGGTGGCAATAACACGGTCTACGTTCTTAAGTTGATCGGCATAGGTAATATTTAAGGATTCGGATAGGATTTCCTCGGTCAATTGCAACCAGATTTTCGGCAAAATTGCGTCGTCAGTCGATAATTTGAGCACCAGTGGGTATCCGGAAATACACGCGCTTATGACATCGTGCATGACTACAAAGGGAATATTTCCTGCACCGATGATTCCCAATGTTTCAGTTTTCTTTTCGGGGGAAATTGGAACGGATTGTACCCATTTTTCGCGGGAATCGGCCTTTAGGGCATGCTGCCAACCGGCAAGGCTATTTTCAATAGATTCTTGGGTAAACCAAGGATTATGAATCTGTGCTTGGTGTTTGGCTTCGATAAATTTGGAATTGGATTGGTGCTGATCGAGGGCATCGGCAAACGCGTTTAAAATCTTAACCGCCGTTATATTCATACCGCAAAGGTACAATCATTCAAGGGAAGATAATATTGCGTTAAAGCCTTAACTTTGTTGCGATGAAATCTTTGTTGCTCAGCGCTGTGTTGTTTTTCGGGTCTTTTAATTTGGGATTCTCCCAGAGTCGCTGGATGATTGGATCTTCTGCGGGAGTTGGATTTTCAAAAACACCGGGAAGCGATACCTTGGCCAATCAATTTTCTACCCGCAACCGATTGGGCGGTTATGGCAATTTACAACTCAGTTACGATTTAAATCGCGCAACCAGTATTTTATTAGGGCTGGGTTATTTGAATGCCGGTTACAAAATCAATAACGATACGATGGCTTTTAATACCTCTGTGAATAGAGGTATGCACTATTTTAATGGGTCTTTAGGAATGGCATTGCGTCAAAAATTCGGAAAATCGAACTACATCTCTGAAAAGTTTGGATTTTCTGTTAATTATGAGTTGGGAAATAATACCCGAGACACGTTTAATAATCAGGATGCAGGTACGCGTTTCCGCATTATTCAGGAACAGCAGCGGGTATGGAATGCGTTGGGATTTGTGGGCGTGGCATTCGGGGGCAATACCGAGGGCGGTAATCGCTATGAGTTTCACTTAACGTACTACCAACCTTTGAGCACTTCGCACGGTTTGCGGGTGCAACACAGCGAATTTTTCAGCCGGGAATTTCCACTAACCTACCGTGGAGGCAACCTACAAATAGGAATCAATTATTATTTCAATTTTGGAAATTTCCAAAAAACCGAGGAATATTTTTACGATTAACCCAATCCTACGTCTAAGGACATCATTAACACAAATCCAATCATCAAACCCAAGGTGGCTTTGTCGGTATGCCCATCGCGTTGCGATTCTGGGATTACTTCTTCTACCACAATATAAATCATGGCGCCCGCCGCAAAGGCCAGTGCATAAGGTAAAATACTCTGCATCGTCATCACCAAAATCACACCTGTTACCGCCGCTATCGGCTCTACCACCCCACTCAACTGTCCCCATAGAAATGATTTGGCTCTCGATAAGCCGTAACGCCTTAATGGCAAAGAAACCGCCATGCCTTCGGGCAAATCTTGAATGCCAATTCCAATAGTCAAGGCAATTGCACCGGCTAAGTTGGCGCCAGGAATTCCTTCTGCCACCGCACCAAAGGCTACACCTATGGCTAATCCTTCTGGAATGTTGTGTAAGGTTATGGCCAAAACCAATAAAACGGTTTTATTCCAACTCGTTTTTACCCCTTCGGATTTTTCAATTGGATCGCTTAAGTGCAAATGAGGCAACCATTGATCCAATCCGAATAGAAAAAATGCACCGGCTAGAAAGCCAATTCCAACGGGTACCCATGCAAGGGATGCACCCCAAGAAACTTCCGCCATTTCTATTGCAGGATTCAGTAAGCTCCAGAAACTGGCAGCCAACATCACCCCTGCGGTGAAACCCATAAGGGTGTCCATAAAGCCGCGTTTAACATCTTTGATAAAGAATACCATGGAAGCACCCAATGCGGTAACAAACCACGTAAACATAGAACCGGTAAACCCTTGCATTACCGGGCTCAATTTTTCAAAAAATGCAACTATTTCATCCATGATTATTTGCGATTAATGCACCCTATCTCCACGCAATTCTAATCCAGCCAGAACGTCTGCCTCTATTAGAAGCCATTCTTGCCAACGTTTTTTTACTTGATCTTCTGGGTAATATTCTTTGGCTAAATCGATAAACATGCGATAATGTCCGGCTTCTGAAACCATGAATTCATGATAAAATCCGCGCAAACTTTCATCTGCACAATACAAACTCAACAACCGGAAACGTTCGCAACTGCGGGCTTCAATTAGCGCACTAACCAATAGTTTTTCTAACAGTAAACCTTGTGAATTGCCTTTTATCATATACGATTGTAGCCCAATCACGTAATCGTCTTTTCGGGCTCTTCCCAAAGATACCCCTCTCTTGGCCATTTCCTTCAATACCCGTCGAAAATGACCCCATTCTTCGGCAACCAAGGGCGTTACCTCATCAACCAACTTGGATAAATGAGAATAGCGCACAATCAAAGAGATTCCGGTTGAGGCTGCTTTTTGCTCACAAAAAGCATGGTCTATTAGGATATCATCGATTGATTTTTCAGCAATATTAACCCAACGGGGATCGGTTGGTAACTTCAACCCCAACATTTGAATAGATGTGATTTCCTCCTTCATATCGGCTAGCCTTCTATTTTTGAAACCCGATCTTGGTGTCGACCTCCTTCAAAAGCCGAACCTAAGAAGGCCTTTACAATTTCCAAGGCTTTCTCTTCTGATACAAATCGTGCAGGAATACAGATTATATTGGCATTATTATGTTCACGTGCTAGCGACGCCAATTCGATATCCCAGGCCAATCCGGCTCGGATGCCTTCATGTTTATTGGCGGTAATGCAAACGCCATTGCCACTCCCGCAAATCAAAACACCTAAGTTGCAGGTTCCCTCTGAAACCGCCTTTGCCACTTTGTGCGCGTAATCGGGATAATCTACTCGATCAGAAGTATCAGGACCCATATCGGAAATGCCCCCATTAAAATCTTCCAACAAACCCGAATTTAGGGCGTCAATAATGCGTTCTTTAACATCAAATCCGGCGTGGTCAGAACCGATTGCTATGGTATATTTCATGATTGCTTGTTTTTTATTGATTGAAAAGGCACTGTTTCTTGTTCTATTTTATTTTATTTTATTCTATTCCATTCTATTCAGTTCAGTTCAGTTCAGTTCAGTTCAGTTGTTGTTCTATTCTATTCTATTCTATTCTATTCTATTCTATTCAGTTCAGTTCAGTTCTAGTTCTTGTTCTGTTATAGTCAAATTTCAGATTCTTGTCCTGTTTCTTATGCCTGTTCAGTTTCTGATTCTAATGCTTTACGTTTCTCCACCCTTTTCGCGATAAATATCCCTAAAACGTAGAGCGACATTAGGGGGATTCCCAAGAGAAGTTGAGAAAAAACGTCGGGAGAAGGGGTGGCAATTCCCGCAATGATAAAAATGACAACGGCGGCATAACGCCAATATTTCTTTAAAAAATCAGACGATATCAAGCCAATACTTGTCAATATATATATCAAAACCGGCAATTCAAACACCAGTCCCGTGGCCAAACTCATGAAGGTAACAAAGCCCGTAACGCTAGAAATGGTTATGATATTTTGAATTTTATCGCTCAAACTGAACGACAGTAAAAAATTGGTAGCAACAGGTACCAATAAAAAATACGCGAATAAAACGCCGGTAAAAAACAGCAGGGATACTACAAATAAACTGCGTTGAACGCGTCGTACTTCCTTTTTATTCAGAGCAGGTTTAACAAAGAGCCATAACTGATGCACCACAAAGGGAAAACTAATAACAAAACCGGCGACTAACGCAATTTTGAAGGCACTTACAAATTGTCCTTGTACCTGCATACTCTGCATCATTAGGGGAGGCGGGTCCCAACACAATGCATCGTCATTCATTATCATGCGACCGGCCTTACAAAAGAACTTGTATCCCCAAAAGCCGGCGGTAAAGGGAGCCATAATCACTTTATCGAAAAGTACATCCACATACACAAAAGCGGCAATCGTGGCAACAATGATTAAATAGGCAATTTTGACCAAACGAGAACGCAATTCGTCAATATGGTCGAAAAAACCCATGTTTTTTTGACCTGATTCTATTTCGTCTGCGTCTACTTGATCTAATGCCATTTATTGAATTATGAGTGGTGAATTATGAATTATGAATGACGTTAACTTTTAACTTTAAATGACGGTCCTTTTACTTATTGGCTATTGGCTTGGGCCTCGAGCCCCTATATCCTATCCTAGACCTTATATCCTATACCCTATACTAAACCTTAAACCTTAAACCTTACATCAACATTCCGCCGCAAACCGAAAGGGTCTGGCCGGTGATGTACGTGCTCATGTCAGAGGCTAAAAACAGACAGGCTTGGGCCACGTCTTCGGGCGTTCCGCCGCGTTTTAGGGGAATGGTATCGATCCATCCCTTGCGCATATTTTCATCTAATGCGTCGGTCATTTCGGTTTCGATAAAGCCGGGTGCTACCGCATTGCACCTGATGTTGCGAGAGCCTAATTCTTTCGCGATACTCTTGGTAAAACCAATCATACCAGCCTTAGAAGCGGCGTAGTTGGCCTGACCCGCATTACCGGTTACCCCCACTACACTGGTCATATTGATGATACTACCCGATTTATTTCCCAAGAAATGACGCAAAAATGCCTTGGTCAAGTTAAACGCACTCTTCAAATTGGTATTAATAACTTCGTCCCACTGATCTTC
>JBIKIM010000231.1:0-3265 GCA_044361605.1 Bacteroidia bacterium
CCTCCGCCGGTTTCCTTTTCGCCTCCAAAAGCGCCTCCAATTTCGGCTCCTGACGTGCCAATATTCACATTGGCGATGCCGCAATCGCTACCGGCATGAGACAAGAATTTCTCGGCTTCCCGCATGTTTAAGGTCATAATGGCAGAGGAAAGTCCTTGTGGAACCTTGTTCTGTATGGCGATGGCGTGTTCGACTTCCCCAGAATAGGGAATCATGTAGAGTATGGGTGCGAATGTTTCGTGTTGCACGATGGGCGCGTCGGCGGATATTTTGGCGATGGCCGGTTTTACGTAAAATGGACTTTCGGCGTTATCGATACGGCCACCGCTTACGATCCATTCGGCGCCTTGCGCGCTGGCGGCTTGCAGGGTGTTTTCGTATTGTTCTACGGCGTTGGCATCGATTAGGGGACCTACGTGATTTTCAGTGAGTAAGGGATTTCCGATGCGTATTTGTTGATAGGCCTTGGCCAATGCTTCGGCAACTAGTTCGAAAATGGATTCGTGCACGATGAGGCGGCGGGTACTGGTGCAGCGTTGTCCGCAGGTGCCAACGGCGCCAAAAACCGTTCCAATAACCGTCATTTTGATATCGGCATTGGGGGTTACGATGATGGCATTGTTACCGCCTAATTCCAAAAGTGACTTTCCGAGTCGGGCCGCTACTTTTTGAGCCACTTGTTTGCCCATACGGGTAGATCCGGTGGCGGATATTAAGGCCATACGTGGATCGGCCGACATCAATTCTCCGATGGGGGCATCGCCCACGATGAGCGTACTGATGGCTTTGGGATATTGGAAAGCCTCAAGGGTTTGCTGCAGTAATATTTGACAAGCAATGGCGCAAAACGGCGCCTTTTCAGAGGGTTTCCATACCAGGGTATTGCCACAGATTAGGGCCAATGCGGCGTTCCAACTCCAAACGGCTACAGGGAAGTTGAATGCCGAAATAATGCCTACTACGCCTAAGGGATGGTATTGTTCGTACATGCGGTGTTCGGGTCGCTCTGAGTGCATGGTAAACCCGTGCAACTGACGCGATAAACCCACGGCAAAATCGCATATATCGATCATTTCTTGGACTTCGCCCCAGCCTTCTTGAAGGGATTTTCCCATTTCCCAAGAAACCAATCGGCCCAAGGCATCTTTGTGTTCGCGCAGTAAATTGCCGTATTGTCGAACCACTTCACCTCTAAGCGGTGCCGGTACCAATCGCCAATCTTGAAACGCACGTTCGGCTTCGGTAACGCAGCGCTCGTAATCTTGGGCGTTGCCGCCTTTTACGGTTCCGATAAGGGAATTGTCGACGGGCGTATAGGAATCGTAGTTGGACCCATTACCGAACCATTCTTGACCGTCGTTACAGCCTAATGCTGGGAAGGGGATGGCGATTTTTTCAAATATTTCTTGGATTTCTTTTCGCATAATTTACAAATATTTTTGGGAGGGGTATTGTTTATGGGTATTTGCGGGTTGATCTTTTATGGATGACTTTCTTTAAGGTTGAACGGGTTGGGGTACTTGTTTGTAAGTACCTTTGGTGTATTAGGGTTCAATTTTCAGGATGCGTATCTTTTTGGGTTTGGGAAGTAAAGGTACTTTCGAATATTTTGTCGGCATTCCCGGCTTCGAAACCCTCTCGGCGTTGTTCGCGTTGGAGGGATTTGGGGTCTAAATTTTGATATTCCGGAAGGGAACGGCGTTCGGCAAATTCCACATAACTGCCCGAAATTTCATGGGTATCGCCGCCGGCAAATTCGGCCATAACGGTTTGAGCTACGGTGCTACTTTGCAGGAGCAGTTTATCGGGACTTTCCTTAATAATACCGCCGGCGGTATTCAATCGGACAGGAATGGTTAGTAAGAATTCGTTAAACGCGGCTAGGTTATTCAAAGGAGCGGGCATTTCGTGCACGCTGATGGTATAATGGTTGAGGTAATAGCGGTTGTAAATGACCCAAGCGGCATATTCGCTCTCCTGTAGCAAGGCGTGATAATCTTCCCAAGAAGGGAGTTCCCAAAGTGGTTTTTGGAAGAAGTCAATCACGGCTTCGGCATTATTGAAGTCGAGGGTGGAACTGGGGTCGACTTTGATGTTTTGGGTGTACCGGTGTAAGATGTTTTGAGCGTTTTCTGTCAGTTCATTAGCGCACAATTCGCTGATGAAAATACGAGGAAAATGGGGCTCTGGAGGGGCGTACCAATAGGCGTTCAGTTTCTTCTCTTCGAATCGATAGTAATCGCGTTTTTGGTAACCGTATTGCATGAAAATGCGTTCAATGGAAGCGATTCCCAGATGGGGGAGGCCAAGCGTTCGAAAGGCGATATGGTCGTTTACGATTTCAGATTGATCCGAAATTACGCCTTTTTGAATGAGGGCTTGGGTGACTTTTTTAACATCGGGGACTTGATTTTCGTAGGTTTCAAAGAGTCCGTGTAAAAAATCAGAGAGTGGGTTTTTGCTGCTGAACTTCATTTAATCCTTGGGCGTTTTGGAGGTATAAAGAACCGGTTTGAGTCGCTACAAAGGCATCAAATGGAATTTCTTCTTGTTTGATGAATCCTTTTTGGGGCAAGGTTTTATTGGCTACCATTTCAATAACCGCGACAATTGCGCCGGCGGTAGTCCAAGAAATAGCGCGCCAGCGAATGCCATCGATTTCGATTGGATAGAAGGCGCGGTAGTATTCGGTACGGGCAATTTTACCCTTTTTCCAACCTTCCACAACGGCGTATACATACACCACGTCGTCGTCTACGGGAGGCTTGGCATTGCTTAAGATGCGTTCGAGGTTTTCGATATCGTTTTTCATGATCAGTTCGTACATGAGAAACCGCATGAGTTTACCGTGACCGGGATAGCGGATGGTTTTGTAGTTCAAGGTATCGACTTTGCCTTCGAAGGTGTCGCACATGGTGCCTAAACCACCGGAAGTGATAAAGGCCTCGAATTCTTGTCCTTCGATATTGATATACTCAAATCCTTCTAGCGAGGGAACGTTCTTTTTTACGCCGTTATGAATGACTTCGGCATCGTTGAGGTATTCGTTAATAACGCCAAAGGAGGACCAGTTGAAGGAATAGGCCAACAATCCGTTCGGGAAACGGGGAAGGGCACCGACGCGCAGTTCGATATCGCGTAGGGTTTCGAATTCGCGGGTAAGGTTGGCGCCTACGATTCCTATATAACCAGGAGCTAAACCACATTGGGGAGCCATTACGGAATCGGCAGTTTTTGCCAGTTCCATAATATGGGTGGTGGTGGC
>JBIKIM010000232.1:0-3263 GCA_044361605.1 Bacteroidia bacterium
AGGAATAGGATCTTGCCAAATATACGTTTCTTTAGGAACTTGAGGACCTAAGTAGGTGCTTGGTGGACCCATATCGCGGTGGGTCAATTTGAACCACGCGCGACCAAATGCTTTGGTATACTCTTCTGGATTTTCCATGAACCGACGCGAAATTTTTTCGTATGCGGGATCAACGCGCAAGGATATATCGGTGGTTAACATAGTTGGTTTGTGCTTTTTGTTGGCATCAAAGGCGTCGGGAACCAAAATTTTAGGATCCTTGGCAACCCATTGGTGCGCACCGGCTGGACTTTTGGTCAATTCCCATTCTTCCCCAAACAACGCTTTAAAATATCCATGTCCCCATTTGGTAGGAGTGCTGGTCCAAATTACTTCCAATCCAGACGTAATGGCATCGGCACCTTTTCCGCTCTTGTAGCTAGATGTCCAACCGAAACCTTGCTCTTCAATAGAAGCCGCTTCGGGTTCCGCTCCAACATGACTTGCAGGTCCGGCACCGTGGGTTTTTCCAAACGTATGTCCGCCCGCTATTAAAGCCACTGTTTCTTCGTCGTTCATTCCCATACGACCAAAGGTCTCACGAATGTCTTTCGCCGCCGCTAAGGGATCAGGAACGCCATTCGGGCCTTCTGGATTTACGTAAATCAATCCCATTTGAACCGCTGCCAAGGGGTTTTCCAAGTTGCGATCACCGCTGTAACGCTTGTCATCTAAAAACTTAGATTCAGGACCCCAATAAACATTGCTAGCAGGTTCCCATACATCGGTACGACCTGCGCTGAAACCTACCGTTGGGAAACCCATGGTTTCTAGAGCCACATTTCCGGCCAATACCATTAAATCCGCCCAAGAAATTTTGTTTCCGTATTTCTGTTTAATAGGCCATAACAACCTGCGGGATTTATCTAAGTTACCGTTATCGGGCCAGCTATTAATAGGTGCAAAGCGTTGCTGTCCTTCGCGTGAACCGCCACGACCGTCGCCGGTTCTGTAGGTACCGGCACTGTGCCAAGCCATACGAATAAACAAGGGACCGTAATTGCCGTAATCGGCGGGCCACCAATCTTGAGACTCGGTTAACACCTTTGCGATATCGGCTTTTAGCTCGGTATAATTTAAGGTGTTAAAAGCATCGCGGTAATTGAAGTTAGCGCCTAAGGGGTTAGAAAGTTCTGAATTTTGACGCAGAACCGTTAGGTTCAACGAATTGGGCCACCAGTCGCGATTCGTTCGGCTGCGACCTCCGATGTTTACAGGTTCACCCGCTTTTGTTTGATGGGCATGTGCGTGGGTTGTATGTCCCGCTTGCACACCTGCGGCGGCGTGGGCTGCTTCCTTCGAAGCATGTCCGCCTTGCTGGTCGTAACCCATCGGACATTTGCCCGCACTGGCTACTTCCGTTTGTCCGAATGCAGCTGTTGCCACACCCAAACTCAATGCAAATAATACGTGTTTCATATTGTTCTTTTATTTTTTTGGTTTTGAAATTATTGTATGTTCAAAGTTCGCCCCAATTAATAATCTATAAAAACGATTTTGTCGATAGTAACATCTATTCTGTAGATGTTATATTTGTGATTTAATTTCCCCCGAGATGAATTTACAGCAATTTGAATATGTTATCGCCGTTAAGGATACCGGTAATTTCAGTGAAGCGGCCGACAAATGCAACATCGGTCAGTCCACGCTAAGTACCATGATTGCCCGTTTGGAAGACGAGCTGGGAATTCTGTTTTTTGACCGCAGTACCAAACCGGTTACCGTTACCAAAGAAGGATCTGAATTGATCAAACAAATGCGTTTTATTTCCCAAGAAGTAAGTTTGCTCAGAGAAATGGTTTTTTCGCTCAAGGGGGAAATCCGGGGGAACATCCACTTAGGGGTAATTCCTACAGTGGCGCCCTACGTTTTGCCGGGTTTTTTTAACAAATTCACGCGCAATTTTCCCATGTTGAATGCCAGCATCAGTGAAATGACGACCCAAAACATCGTATCGGCATTGAAGAATCGCGAATTGGATTTGGGATTATTGGCGCTGCCCATCAACGACCCCGACTTACGGGAACTACCTATATATAACGAAGGATTTGTTTTGTACGATTGTACGGGGGTATCTCGGGGGAAGTCGGTGAACGCCTCAGACATTGATCCACAGCGGTTTTGGCTCATGGAAGAAGGGCATTGTTTGAGTCACCAAGTCATCCAAATTTGTAATATCGACACCAAAAAAGACCGCAGTAATTTTCATTTCCGAGCCGGTTCTATTGATAGTTTGATCCGTTTTGTGCGTCAAAACAAGGGAATGACCCTATTGCCGGAATTATCGGTCATTGATATGCCTTTGTCGGAAGGGGAGCATTTGTATCGTTTCGAAGCGCCGATTCCGGTGCGGTCGGTTGGATTGGTATTCCACAAGCATTTTGTTAAAAAAGCAGTCTTAGAGCCTATTTTCAAGGCTATTCAAAGCGATATTCAGCCCAAATTACAAAACACCTCTGACATTGCCTTGGTAAATCCGATTTGAAATATTCTAAAGGGTAGTAGCGTGTCTTCTGAGTAGGGTATTCAAAAAGCCGTTTAGCCCTAAATAAAAATTAGCGAGGGATTTCTCTAAGGGGTTAGTTCACGTAACTTTTGGCACGTTTAAATTCCCAAATTGCATGCATCTTTGCATTTCCAAAATCAAGAATGTATGTGGGAAGTCATTAATGGGAAAGAAAATTCAAAAGGAATTGTATTTGCGGCACTAATAGGCGCGGTTTCCATGCTCATTGCCCAATATTCACCCCCGTTTTTAAACAGCGTGATGTGGGCCTTATTTATAGGTGTGGCCCTCAGGAATTTGGTAAATATTCCCCAAGACTGGGAATCGGGCATCGCTTTTGCCTCAGCCAAAATGCTGGAACTTTCGATAGTTTTTTTGGCCTTTGGGATCAATTACGGACAAATTGCAGGACTTGGGATAGGTAGTTTTATAGCCATTTCTATCTCCGTGTTGGTCGTGCTTTTGGCCACTTTTTTCATGTCTAAGAAATTCAACTGTCCTACCAATACCGGACTTTTAGTCGGATTTGGAACGGCAATTTGTGGTTCATCGGCGATTGCGGCCTTAGCGCCTTCCCTTAAAAATGGAGAAAAGGAAGACGTGGCCATCGCCATGGCCGTGGTGAACTTGATAGGTACAGTGGGCATGTTGGTGATGCCTTTTATATTGCTGCGGTTGATGTGGACCGATGCCCAAATGGGATTTTTAGTGGGCGCAT
>JBIKIM010000233.1:0-3250 GCA_044361605.1 Bacteroidia bacterium
TAAAATCCAGAGCTGTATTTTGGCAAAATCCAGTATCCCCCAAAAAATAAATTTCGGGCTTTTGATTTAAAATCACGGTGTCGGTTTGTGGTTTGAATCCCAAAGAATCGTGTACAATTATGGAGGTTATATAATAGGTATCGTTGGGCAGGGGTTCGGTAATAAAACCGTTGGATTGAAAGTTTTTTGAGTAGTACCCCGATTTAGATTTGACTTCCCATTGATAGCGGGCATTGCCGGGCACTTTGGGGTGTACGACTTGATACACCAAGCGATTACAGGTGGTATCGCGGGAAAGGTTTTCATATTTAATACGAGGAAGTACTCGAATTTTTACGGCTTTGGAGGAGAGTCCGATATCGGAACATTGATTATCCATTACTCCAAATACTTGCGTAAAAATTGGCTTAACGGTATGGGAGGAATCGGTTATCCAAGTAAATTTATATTCTCCTTTATTGGAATTTACAGACTTCTGAGTCACAGACATCCCAGTTTGAGTGAGTGAATACCATAGCTGGATTGTGTCATTTCTGTCTTGGTCGGATAGGAGAATATCCATCGTTAACGTATCCCCTTCAATAACACTAAGTTCATCTGGAAATTGAATTTGAGGGGGATTATTGGTGGAATTTCTAAAACTCAAATTGTATTGAAGCGACGATTTAGAGATGGGCAACCAAATCCCCGTTTCATTTTTTCTGGATTCAGTGATACACAGATTTACATATGCCGATTCATCTTTAAACTTATAAAAATAAAGCTCCCCTGTTTCTATATCAAAATTGATTCCTTTGGGCGGAGTAACTTTTTTATTGGGCTTACCAAACCCATCGCTGCCCCATGTGCCCACATAAGATTTTAACAAATCTAAAGTTGAATATCCGCTTTTGAAGGGTATGGTTTTGAAACTATTATCTGAGGAAATACAAGTTTCATGTGAGAATTCAATTTTATCATTTTCAAGGTCTGAATAAGAAGGAGAAAATCTATAATAACCCAAGTTGTTATACAAAGTTGGGTAATTGTGAAATGAGGGACAATAATTTGATTTTTGTTTTAAAGATTTAATATTTTTCAGAAATATGGATGCTTGCAAAACCACTCCTGGTCGGCTCAATATACCCAGATTATCCGAATACAGAGTAGATCTACTGCAAAAGGCTATGATACTGATAGTATCTGACCCGTGTTGTTTAATTAAAGTGTTAAAAACGGAATCTTTATTGATATCAATAATGGTTGAGAACCAAAATCGGATCACCCCTTTAGTTGTTTTACTATTCGAAAGGTTCTTATTTAAAGGATTTCCCGTGATTGAATAACCCGGACACGTAACTGTGATATTTGAAATGGAATCTTGCTTAGGAAAATTAATATATTTAATCGCACTCTTGGGGTTTTCGAGGTCGCCAATTAATACTCCCATTTTTAGAAAATTAGGATAAAATAGAGTGTCTGTGCTGATGCCCGTTCCACCCCAAGCATCGAAACCCACAATTATGTGAATGGTATTAGAATCAATCACATGGCATTTTATTTCTCCTCCGTTTTGAAGTCCATATTGGGCCCTTCCTTGAAGCAGTGTGAATGTCACTATAAAAAATATGATTGCTCTTTTCATAAAATCAAATTTACCGTTTTGAAATCTAAATATACTGATACATTTGTATCAATTATCAAGGGCAAATGTATTTCTTAATGTCAAATAGCTTTGGGAGGAATTAAACGCTCATTCCAATCAAAACTGCCCGGCATCTCTGCAAGAACCCACTTGACCCACCCTTTTAACTGTGGGTGCGCCCGCACCAAGCAGGAACAGCAACCAAACCCTTATTTATACTCTAACTAATTTTAGCAAGGGCTCAAAAGCATAAAGCGCAGGTCTCCTTCCAGCCGCATCTTTTATTGTTCTGATTATGTTTCTATCTAATAGCAAGCGAGTAAACCTAGATGCAGTTTGTGCGGGGATGCCACTTGCGCTGGTAAAGCGATTATTTCTAAATATTGGGTTAGCAAATATAAAATCTAAAGCATTTAAACTCCATTTTGAAGAAAGTGTATCAGCAAATATTGATTTCATTTCTTCATATAGTTGTTTTATACTTTCTGCTACCTGAATATTTTTCAATGCCTGTTCTTCAATGGCTTTGAAGAAAAAGTTACACCAGTCCTCCCAATTTCCTTCAGAAGAGACCCTTCTCATGGTGTCGATGTACATGTCTTTATGTTCTTCCATATAGCCACTTATATAAAAATGTGGTGCAGCTATCAATCCAGTAGACCATAGATATAATGTAATGAGCATTCTCCCAATTCTTCCATTTCCATCTTTGAAGGGGTGTAATGCTTCAAATTCTAAATGCATTAAAGCCGTCTTGATTAACACTGCGTCATGACTTTCATTTATATAATTAAATAAATCCTCCATACCATCAATCAGTTTTTCAGGACTTATGGGGATAAACTCAATCTTTTGTTTGATTTTATCTGCTAAATAGTTTTGTTCAGTCTTATACTTACCTGGTGATTTTCCTGCGCCTCTACCAAAAGAAAGTAATTGCTGATGTATTGATTTTATTAGATGTTCAGATAATGGATAACCATCCTGCATTGCTCTTTGAGCGTTTGTTAATGCCCTCTGATATAAGATTGTTTCAAAAACTTCAGATCGCACGGTTTCAGTATCTTCTTCCGAGGTTTCATCAAAATCGGCCTCGTATTGCAATATTTCATCTAACGTACTAATGGTGCCCTCCATTCTAGAAGAGATTACGGCTTCTTGATTTCTTAAGGGTGCTAAGAAAAATTCGGTGTTATGTAGTGATTTAAGAACTTGATCATAGCGAGCCAACGCATCTGTAGCTTTTAGCAATGAACTTAGTACTTTATTTAAATCTAAATCACGAGGAGGGAATGCTCCATAATGATAATTTACGGCATTTGCTGCGTCCATATCGACATTTTGAATATCAAAAATACAAAAATATCAACAACAAGGCAAGTAGATGATTAAAATATCGAATAAATGAGCGACAAGTAACTTTGATGATAACGCGTTAACATCAAAGAGTTTTGAATATCAAAAAAGAAAGAAAATGAGATACAAAATAATTCACCGATGGGTGTCGCGGAATCGATACCGATGGTTTGGAAGGCGGAATCGGTGTTCGTGGTGGGGCCACACGGTTAAAACCTCACAGCTCCGGTGGACCCACAACCCACTTGACCCACCCTTTTAACTGTGGGT
>JBIKIM010000234.1:0-3234 GCA_044361605.1 Bacteroidia bacterium
AAACCAAAGCATTCAAAGCATATTTCGCCTTCTTTGTAAGCACCATACAAACATAAACCATCCCCCCCAAATCCCAACTAACCTTTCTTACCTTTATAAACACTTCTAAAATTTAAAAACAAACCCCAAAACCCTACCAACTTAGTAGGTTATTCGACTTTTCCCATATATTTGATCCACCTTATGCTCCATCAGCTACAACAAATCGCCATCCAAGCTGGCAATGCCATACTCGATATCTACCACTCCAACGACTTCAATATCGAAGCAAAAGGAGATGGAAGTCCCCTAACCAAAGCAGATAAAGCCGCTAATGAAATCATCGTTTCAAGATTACAAGAGCAATTCCCTGAAATACCCATCCTATCAGAAGAAGGTCGCGATATTCCCTATTCCGAACGTAAAAATTGGCAACAGTTTTTCCTAGTAGACCCCTTAGACGGAACCAAAGAGTTCATCAAACGAAATGGTGAATTCACCGTGAACATTGCCCTAATTGAAAACGGACATCCCATAGCCGGCGTGGTTTACGCACCCGTAATAAAAGCGC
Source organism: Bacteroidia bacterium (assembly GCA_044361605.1). Taxonomy (GTDB): domain Bacteria; phylum Bacteroidota; class Bacteroidia; order NS11-12g; family UBA955; genus VMCP01. The sequence goes on from JBIKIM010000234.1 coordinate 551, forward strand.
TCTATACTTCTGAAAAACAAAACAACGATCACTGGCTTCTTGAAATAAACACCGCAAACGATCAACCCCAAAACAAAAATACAACAGGCACAAAAGCCAATCTAAACATCGCCGAAAACACCCCCAAACCCTTCAGCATCGTAGCCTCACGCTCGCATAACAACGAACAAACCCAAGAATTCATTGCCGATATGGAAGAAAAGCATAAATCGGTTGAAATCGTTTCAATGGGTAGCAGCCTCAAACTTTGTTTGGTAGCCGAAGGAAAAGCGGATGTGTATCCCCGACTCGGACCTACTATGGAATGGGACACCGCAGCCGCACATGCCATTGCCCTCGCTGCCAATTGCAGCGTGCTCGAATACGACACCCAACAACCCCTCACTTACAACAAAGAAAACCTCCTCAACCCCCACTTCATCGTAACCCGCAACCCCGAAACCCCATAACCCCCAAATCCTTAAACCCCCAAATCCTTAAACCCCGAAACCCCAAAAATGAAAAACCCCGATCAACTCCGCCATATCCTAAAAACCATCTCCTGGCGCATCGTTGGAACCATCGATACCATGATGATATCCTATATCATCACCGGCTCGATCTCCATCGGCATGGCCATTGGCGGTTTTGAGGTGTTCACGAAAATGATCTTGTATTATCTGCACGAGAGGGTTTGGTTTAAGTATGTAACGCTTGGTAGGGTTTCAGGGTCTCGGAGTTATGGGGCGGTAGGGTTAGAAGGGGAGGAAAGGTTAGCAAGGTTAGAGGGGTTAGAGAGTTTAGAAAAAACGACTAACCAGCGAAGCCTAACCAGCGAAGCCCAAAACATTATCGCCCAAAACATTATCGCCCAAAACTACAATATTGCCCTCACCAATCGAATTCAAAAAAACAACCATCAGCCTAAAGTATTTTGGATGACCGGCCTCAGTGGATCTGGTAAATCTACACTTGCCAACGCCTTCCAAAACGAATTGTTCAAGCAAGGCTACCAAGTATACGTGCTAGATGGAGATAACATTCGCGGTGGACTCAATAAAGACTTAGATTTTACCGATGAAGGTAGAATCGAAAACATACGCCGAATCTCCGAAGTAGCCAAACTCTTCGCCGATGCCGGCTTCATTGTAATAACCGCATTTATCTCCCCATTCAAAGCCGACCGTCAACAAGCCCGAACCATCATCGGCACCGAAAACTTCTGCGAAGTCTTTGTCAATGCCCCACTAGAAATTTGCGAGCAACGCGACGTCAAAGGCCTATACAAAAAAGCCCGTGCCGGCGAAATCCCTAACTTTACCGGCATCAGCAGCACCTTCGAACAACCCGATAATGCAGAGGTGGTGTTGAATACCGCTGAGATGGATTTAGATGGGTGCGTCCGTGAATTATTCCAATATGTTCATTAAGGTTAGAGAGTTTAGTTTGTACAATTCATGGTAACAACAATAAAATGGCGATAATTACAAATCATAAACATCAAAAAATGCATCCTTATTTAAGGGCTAACCACACATTTGGTTGTCCTTACGTCATGATGAAAACATATAGCTTTGAAAAACTCGATGTATGGCAAGATGCCCGCTTATTGGCTAATTTAATCTACAAAAAACTTCCCGACGGAAGAACAACATGGTCTCACCAATCAAATGCGCCGATGCTCCGTAGCCGTAGCCTCAAACATTGCCGAAGGATCTGCAAGAACTCATTTAAAAGAAAAACTACACTTTCTAACCATCGCCTACTCTAGTACTATTGAATTATTAAATCAACTAATACTCTCCTTTGATTGTGGTTAGTTAAAACATGAAGAACTAAATACAGAACTCCGCCCCTTAATTCAAACAATCACATACAAAATCCACCGCCTAAAACAAAGCCTAAATAACCCAACCTTAATAACCCGCGAAGCCTAACCTTTATAAACAGCGCAGCCAATGAACTACCAACTCAAACACCTCCAAGAACTCGAAGCCGAAGCCATCTTCGTCATCCGCGAAGTATACGCCCAATTCCAAAATCCTGCCATCCTATTTTCGGGTGGAAAAGACAGCATTCTCCTGACCCACCTTGCTAAAAAAGCCTTTTGGCCTGCGAAAATCCCCTTTCCATTGGTACACATCGATACCGGACATAACTTTCCCGAAACTATCGAATACCGCGATAATCTGGTTAAAGAACTCGGCGTAAAGCTCATCGTAGGATCCGTTCAGGAATCCATCGATAAAGGCCGTGTGGCAGAGGAAACTGGCGTAAATGCGAGCAGAAACGCCCTTCAAACTACCACGCTTTTAGATACCATCGAAACGTACAAATTCGATGCAGCCATGGGGGGTGCCCGCCGCGATGAAGAGAAAGCACGCGCCAAAGAACGCTTTTTCTCCCACAGAGATGATTTCGGACAATGGAATCCTAAAAATCAACGGCCGGAATTATGGAATCTCTTTAACGGACGTAAAAACATGGGCGAACACTTCCGAGTATTCCCCATTTCCAACTGGACAGAAATGGACGTTTGGCAATACATTCTAGCAGAAAAAATCACCTTGCCATCCCTTTACTTCGCACACGAGCGAGAGGTTTTTTGGCGCAACGATACCTGGATTTCCAACGGACCATACGTACAATTAAAACCTACAGATCAATTAATAACCAAGCGAATCCGCTACCGCACCTGCGGCGAT
>JBIKIM010000235.1:0-3233 GCA_044361605.1 Bacteroidia bacterium
CCGTTTTCGTACCGAACAATTTCAACGGGTTCTAAATGCTGTTTCATCTTCAGGTAAATCGTAACTTTTTAATGCGTTTGGGTTTCTATGGGGAAGAATTAGAACGGCATCGCCAGCCGTTTCCCAAAACCGGCTCAAGGAGGTTTTTCCCTGATAAAAATCTTCTTTTATTTGCTGCAAATCGCGGGGATGATACAGGGCAATCAATGGTTCCACGCGATCCGATTGGGGATTCCTGTAACACACGCTGCAATTGCGTATTTGAAAACTTAAAATCAAATCGGTCAACGTAGGTACGTCCATTTCGGGGTAATCCACGCCCAAAACCAGCAAAGCCGTTTCTTTAATTTCCCCCGAAACAGAAAGGAGTCCGCTTATAGGACCGTTTCCTTGAAATTCAGCAGTATCCGCGATTACACGTACTCCAACATCTGGCCAATCAGCGGCGCTGACAACGGTTTCTATTTTTAAGCCCGAGACTAATTCATACGCGTGTTTCCATTGCGGCTTGCCGTGATACGCTATTAGTTTTTTGTCTTTTCCCATGCGGGAGGAACGCCCGCCCGCCATAATTAAACCGGTAATTTTAGGCACCGAAGGCATCCAAGGTCCTTGGTTTACCAGCGCATTAGCCCATGAATATTTGGTAAGGGCACGCGCCAACAAGGAGGATCGAATGACCACGACGAGCGCGTTTATGGAACGGGTCGAAAGGCATTGGGAGAACATAGGTTCGAATCCGGTATTCTGTTCGATTTCTAACTTGCCCAATTCGTCAATCACGGTAAAATCTACATTCTGCGACGCATTTCCTAAGGTGTTGATGGCCTGAAGAAACGCATCCCCAAAAAAATGAAATTTCCCTACCGAAATCGTGTCGATTTGGGGCTCGGATGCTTCAAAAGGAAGGATTGATTGGTTCGACAATAGGTGAAGAACCCTAAGTTTCGTTTGAGAATCTTGCAAACATAAAAATCCAGCGGATTGAAGGTGTGTATTTTGGAAATAGCGACTCAGCAGGGTGCTCTTGCCGATACCAACGGGACCGCTGACTATAAAAACATCAGGCATTGGGTGTCGTTTCATGGTCCTTAACAAGGGTCACTGCGATCAGCATTTCCATGGCTCTAAAATAGCGTAAGGGTTGCCATGTAGGCCCGCCGATTATCTGAAGGGCTCTAAAATAATCGTTTTGTAAAAAGACAAATTGATTGGAAATGGCTTGGATTTGTGATTGCACGGAACCGGTATTGGATTTTTTCTTAATCCAATAGGAAAACAGGGGATTTACAATCCAAAACACCACAAAAATTGCCGCCATGCTTCGAAATACCACGTAGAACAAATCGTATTTCTGCTCCCCAAAGTAGATTAAAACAAAACACATGAGTAAAATGATAGCCAAGTAGATCAACCAAAATACATTTCGATTCCGCTTGACGTGCCATACTGAAGTTAGATGGTCGGTAATTTCAAGCACTGGGCTTGTTTTCCAACGCTGCACATAGGCATCGGCGCGGTTTGAAAACGTAGCGAGCCGAAATCCTAGATAAAGCCCCCAAAACGCATAAATCCCGATATAGATTCCTACTATCCAATGGGAACCTGTTGTATCGGACTGCAGGTGAAGCGATTTCAATACCGATTCGATAAACACATCAAAGGCAACCCAAAGCGATTTGCCGTATAAAAGGGTCAATAATAATAATTTCTGCAGTCCCGATTCCAGCATTGCGAGCAACGCAAAAAGGACCACTGAAATCCGGCAAAATCGAAACCATTGAAAAACCAAGGCGCCCAAAAGCCCTTGAAAGGCAACTGCAATGTAAGCGGGCAATGGCGCATGCGGACTCGCACCGGCCTTGACCATTAGGACCAAGCCGGTGGCGCTGATAATATCGCGCCAAGGTCGTTGGCTATTTTGTCCGATAATACTAATTATAGCAACGGCAGTCCCGCCGATAACAACACCCGTGAACGGTATGCGCAGTGCATGTAATACGCCGCCCAAGGTAACTTCTACAAAGGCCCATAAAGCGGTAAGTTGGAATATGAAAGGCACTTTTTGTGGCATCGCTGAGTGCAATGTACCAAATTTCCACCAATATATAAAAGGTAAGGCGCGGTTTCGCGAATTACACAAGCTCCGAGGTGGTATGGAAGGTAATATCGGGATATTTATCGATGGCAGACCTCAAAATAAAGGCTGTTTCGGCCAAAAAAACCGGATTGCCTTCTTTGTCGTGGGCAATATTTTGTTGCCTAAACTTCATGAAATCTTTCAAATCGGCTTCTGGACCGGTCATCCAACAGGCTTTATGGATTACCCGCGGATCGAACCTACATTTAGCTTGGTATTCGTGTTCCAAGCGGTATTGCAATACTTCAAATTGCAGTTCACCAACGGTACCTACAAATTTACGGATTCCCAATTCTAGAACGAATAAGTTGGCAAGTCCCTCATCGGTTAACTGTTGTATCCCTTTTTCCAATTGTTTGGATTTCATGGGATCTAGGTTAACCAATTCCTTGAATATTTCAGGTGAAAAGCTCGGTATACCTTTAAACTGCAAGATTTCTCCTTCTGTAAGCGTATCTCCAATCTTGAAATTTCCGGTATCGTACAAACCTACTACATCGCCGGGAAATGCGGCATCGGCAATTTCTTTTGAGTCTGCCAAAAACGTATACGGATTGGCAAATCGGAAGGATTTATCGATTCGGGTATGTTTATAGGCCTTATTTCGTAGGAATTTACCACTGCACACGCGCAAAAAGGCAATTCTATCTCGATGCCGTGGATCTAAATTGGCATGTATTTTAAAAATGAAACCGGTAAACTTATCTTCGGTTGGCGCCACATCGCGGTCCTGCGTTTTTCGCGGCAACGGATTGGGTGCAATTTCGATAAAGGTGTCTAATAATTCTTGAATTCCGAAGTTATTCAAAGCGGAACCAAAGAACACGGGCGCAACATCGGCCTCTAAATAGCTTTGCAAATCCAACTCGCCGTAAACGCCATCGATGAGCTCAATATCTTCCTGCAATTTCTTAGCATTCTTCTCTCCCACCATTCCTTCCAATAAGGGATCGTTTACTCCATCCACGCGCACCACGTCGTTGGCTTTTTTAGTTTTATTGCTTTCAAACAAGTTGAGCGATTTATTGGGAATTAAATAAACGCCCTTAAAATCACGGCCTCCATTAATAGGCCAACTCATCGGATGCACGGC
>JBIKIM010000236.1:0-3225 GCA_044361605.1 Bacteroidia bacterium
CCAAATTACGCAAATACCTATTGATTTTGTTGAAGGATTCGCCTCGCGGTGGTCAACCGATATTTGGGATTCATCTACAGAAGAAGTTACCGAAAGTACCGAGGGTGATTTCTCAATTGGAGCCTTACAAAGTCCGTTTTGGCATGTGGGATTTACCAGTAATCGCATTGCTTTTAATGCCGCCGCTTTAAATCGCGGTCTCACCGCGAAAGGCTTACCGGCAATTACGGGTGCCAATACCATAGGTTTAGATGCGGGTTATAGCGTGCCAGGCGCGATGTATTTTACCATTCAGTGGACCGGTCAAAATGCTTGGCTAAACTGGGATGCAGAACCGCATTTTGCCGTTACTAATGTTAATATTGCTGCCCTTACGCCCATTTGGGAACGGGTCGCCATGCAGTCCTATATAGGTGTGGATTACCAGTATTCACGCCATCGGTTGAGCCGGCCAATACCCAATCAGAGTATTGCAAATCCGAATACGGCGGTTCAGGTTTTACAAAATAAAGGTCAAAGTTTTGGTCTCACCAGCCAGTCAATTTTGCGATTGGGCATGGTCTATTTAAAAGCCATAGTCGGATATCGCTGGGATCTGTCGGATGCCCGTTGGACCTATAATGGAGCTACTATTGAGTCAGAAAATGCATTTTCGAGTTCGGGTTTTCACTATGGTTTAAGTGCAGGTTTAATTTTTGGGGGAAACTGAAAATGAGGACATTATTTTTCATTTTAATGGGGTGCCTTGCCGGAACGGCGGTATCTCAAACCTTGCCAAAAGCGCAGGTGTTAAGAATGGATTTTGATTCCAAAACAGAGATGTCTGAAACATGGAAATCATTGGCCTCAGAAGCCGCCAAGGTGCGCGTGTTTTTAGGGGGTGAAAATCACAGAGAAATAGATTTTAATTCTTTAATGGAATACGGTTTTATGAACCGACTTCATAAATATGCTGGTTACAGGCATTATGTGATTGAATTAAGTCCGGCGCGAGCGCATTATTTGAATCGTTATATCGGACAAAATGATACCCATGCCCGCGATGTATTGAAGGGCATTTCTTCCCCTAAGTATATGAATTTATTTGAAAACTTACACCGGTGGAACCAATCCTTAGACAGTGCCGAACGTATTCAAATTCATGGAATCGATGTAGAACGTTTTTACGATTTGTCTGTTGAGCGATTGGCAGAAAATTTACGCCTCGGATTGCAACAAAAACCCTGTCCCGATAGCCTCTTGGCCACGGTAATGGCAACGGTCGTTTATGCCAATAGGAAATTTGAAGTCCGTTTGCAAGACTTTAATGCGGCGCTTAAAAGAGCCGATGGCACGAACAGTGTTGAAGAACTCGAAGAGAAGGAATCCAAAGTGGCAACGGGTTATGATTTTTGGCGATACGATTACTCCGAAATGAGGCTCAAAATTGAGTCGCAGATCCCCGGATTTAAAGAATGGTTAGGCCCTGTTTTGTCTGAATCGTTTCTGTTGGCCTTACAAGGAATCAAAGAATGCGACCAATGGGAAAAAGAAGAACAATCGGCCTCTCGCTTTCATTGGAGAGAATCGGTCATGTATTCACGCTTTAAAGAGGCATTGGAAACCCATAAAGGCGGGCGTTTTTTCGGACAGTTTGGCCGTTGTCATATTTCGGAAAGTCGTTCCGATATCGACTGCGGTTGGTACGGATATGAAAGCGTACTCAACCAATTAATAAATTCCTATTTTGGAAGTCCCGACTCCGTAATCAGTATGGGGTATTTTTATAAGGATCGTGTCAATAACGTAAGTGCTGTAGAGGTCGGAAATCAAGCGCAATTAGAACGGGAAATTACCGCGTTAAAACAGCCGTATATGGAAGGCCTTACGTTATACGATTTAGGCGCAGCCGATGCCGATTTGCAAGAATTGCGAAAAAAATACCGCTATGTTTTGGTAAATAACGCAACTAATTCATCCTTGGAATCGCAAATGCCTAATACCGAATACCAAGCGCAACCCAAATCCAGTTGGCAATTAGAAGGCAATATGCCCTACGTGGGAATTGGCTTGTGGCAGATACAGTCCGACCCGATGCGCGAGCATTTTAAATCGCAAGGACGTGATTTTAACTTGGGAACGCAGTGGGGTTTGCAACATCAAGTGGGACTTACTTATGGTCCGCTTGCCTTAGGGCTCTCGGGTTATTACACGCAAATTAATGATGCTAATTTCGAAACTGCGGTGTATAAGGATAGCTTGGGAGGGGTTTTTTATGGACATTGGGGAATCGATGTATTGGCCGGATTGCATTGGCAACGCGGAGTTTGGTCGCTAGATTTGATGGGGCGTATCGGGACGGCACGCTCAAAATACACCTACAAACAATCGCCTCAAAACACCTTGGATGTTACGGATGTTAACGGATTGCAAATTCACAATCAAAGTTGGAATGCGGGATTTAACGGTCGGCTCTATTATCGGTTTTCTTCCGTTATGGGTGCGGGTATCAATGCGGCCACGTATACCAATATAGGTCACGGATATTGGATTTACAGCGGTTCGAATCAGCCCTATGCCAATCTTGGGTTGGCTTCTGGACTTCAAGCGTGGAGTCTAACCGCCCAATTGTGCCTGTTTTTTTCGAACTAAATATAAAGTACCTTTGTTTACATGTTTAAAAAGCTCCCTATTGCCAATGGAATTACCTTGGCAAACTTGGCCTGCGGTCTTTTAGGTATATCATTGGCGGTAAATCCAGAGACGGCACATTGGGCGTTTTACTTAATGATATTGGCGGCCGTATTAGATTTTTTTGACGGTTGGGTTGCCCGATTATTAGGTCAAGAAGGTCCACTTGGGCAACAATTGGATAGCTTAGCCGATTTGGTCTCTTTCGGCGTAGTTCCCGGTCTTATTTGGAAAACGCTCATGGAAACTAAGGGCTATTGTCCGCCTACGGGCTTTTGTATCAACTCGTATATTTGGATGCTCATACCATTAGCCTCGGCCTACCGTTTGGCCCGGTTTAATGTTGAATCAGGGGGCGTAAGCTATTTCATTGGCATTCCAACCCCATTAACCGGCTTGGCGTTGGGTTCCTTTGCCCTCATTGGATCTCAATTGGAAACAGGCACTTCGTTTTTGAATGTTGGGCCTTTCCCGTTCCTTGACTTCCCCCAAGCGTTTTATGATCATGTGTATTTGTGGTTATATATGCCCTTATTGGCAAGTTTTTTTATGATC
>JBIKIM010000237.1:0-3223 GCA_044361605.1 Bacteroidia bacterium
TGTGATACGTATCGGGAAATAACAAATGTACAAAATGTTGTCGGCTATGTTCAATGGGCTGTTTGGTAACGGTCTCTAACCATTGCTTTTCCTCTTGCCATGTTTCTTTGGGATTCAAAGAAAAAGAGGGATGGAGGCCAATGGGGTGTTCCTTTGAAATGGTGTGCAATAGGCTTTGAAACGGCGCATAATTCCGATTAACCTGCCTGTTTACGCCTTTAACGTGCTTGGAACAAAGCCAAAAAATGCGATGTGCAACGTTTTTGTTTTTAACGAAACGCACAACGGTTGTACCTGGATCAAATGCGTCTTTAGCGCCGAAAAGTACCGCCATACGTTTGAACAAGAGCTGTGGAAATCGCAGCATTGAAAAGAGTTGTCTTTTTAACGTACGCCCTTTAAACTGAAATGCGATGTCGATATCGAAGGTGGCGACCACCTTGGCTTGGGTTATCAAATGTTCGGCATTTATAGCACTTAAGAAGTGAAAAAACGCCCTATCAACATGAGGCACAGCAGGAGTTTCCCACTGCGATTCAATTGCATTTTTATAGCCAAATCGGCCGTGAATATCGGATTCAAAAGGTTGATATTCTTCGTAGCGACTCAGAAAATAAAACGCCATGGCAAATACATCAAAACCCAAAGGAGAAATATTAGTGAAAATACAAGGACAAGGCTTTTGTACCCATTGGTTGATTCGGGTTGATTCGGTTTTGAGATTATGGCAATCTAATAATTTGTTGTTTAATGTGTCTTGTGCGCGGGGACTTAGAAAAAAGTGTCCAACCCTTGGGGTGAAATAAAGAGTAACCTGTTCTTCCAACATGAAGGGATCGCGTATAACCACAAAACCGGGTAAATCCGTGTTTTCCGCTGTAACATATTGAATTTTAAAGGGTGACGAATCGGCTTTGTAATGCTCTTGGTCGGTGTAAATTTTCAACTCGCAGTGTAAACGACGGGCGAATAATTCCTCCAAAACATAATAAATGCGCGGAGAAACTTGGTCAATGAACACTGCAAACATAGAAAAAGACGTTATTTTTGTTGCAAAATAATGAAAGTAGCTTTAATCACCGGTATTACCGGACAAGATGGCGCCTATCTCGCCGAATTTCTTTTGAAAAAGGGATATATGGTTCACGGCATTAAACGCCGCAGCTCGTTGTTTAATACCGATCGTATTGATCATTTGTACCAAGATCCTCACGTTCAAGGGTCGCGTTTTAAATTGCATTACGGCGATTTAAGCGACAGTACGAACTTAATCCGAATCATTCAAGAGGTTCAACCCGACGAAATTTATAATCTTGGCGCTATGAGCCACGTACAGGTGAGTTTTGAAACGCCAGAGTACACCGCTAATAGCGACGGTTTGGGAACTTTGCGCATCTTAGAGGCCATCCGTATATTGGGTTTAATAGAAAAAACACGCATTTATCAAGCGTCTACGTCAGAGTTATACGGTTTGGTTCAGGAAGTTCCTCAAAAAGAAACAACCCCGTTCTATCCAAGAAGTCCATATGCTGTAGCAAAAATGTACGCTTTTTGGATTACCGTAAATTACCGCGAAGCGTATAACATGTACGCATGTAATGGTATACTTTTCAATCACGAAAGTCCTATTCGGGGGGAAACTTTTGTCACAAGAAAAATCACCCGGGCCGCCGCACGCATCGCCTTGAACCTTCAGGAACGCCTGTATTTGGGTAATTTAAACTCAAAGCGCGACTGGGGACATGCGAAAGACTACGTAGAAGCCATGTACTTGATTTTGCAACAAGACAAACCGGAAGACTTTGTTATTGCTACTGGAAAAACGACAGAAATACGTGAGTTTGTAAAAATGGCTTTCGGTCATGTTGGCGTTATTCTTGATTTTAAAGGCAGCGGAGTAAACGAAATCGGTTTTGTAAGTCAAATAGATGCCGAAACGTTCGAAAAGCAAACAGGTAAAAAATGCCATTTGAGTATAGGTCAAGAAGTGGTTTTTGTAGACCCTAAATACTTCCGACCTACTGAAGTGGATCTATTGATTGGCGATCCCACCAAATCAAATACCAAGTTGGGTTGGAAGCCTAAATACGATCTTCCAGCCTTGGTAGAAGACATGATGAACTCGGATATTCGATTGATGCAAAAGCAAGATTATCTTAAAGCGGGTGGTTTTGATACCCAAAATTATTTCGAATAAAAAGCCGTGGAAAAAGAAGCTAAAATTTACGTTTCAGGGCATCGGGGGATGGTCGGAAGTGCCGTAGTTAGAGAGCTAACGCGTCTCGGCTATGCCAATATCATTACCCGCACCTCTCAAGAACTTGATCTTAGAAATCAAAGTGCCGTGGAACAGTTTTATGCGGATGTAAAACCGGATTATGTATTTGTGGCAGCGGCAAAAGTGGGGGGGATACATGCGAACAACGTGTATCGGGCTGACTTTTTGTACGACAACCTCATGATTCAAAACAATTTGATCCACGGGGCGTATGTCAACAAGGTTAAGAAGCTGTTGTTCCTGGGAAGTAGTTGCATTTATCCGAAATTGGCCCCACAACCCCTGAAAGAAGAATATCTGTTAAGTGGGCTTCTTGAATCAACAAACGAGCCCTATGCCATTGCAAAAATTACCGGAATTAAAATGTGCGAAGCCTACAGAGATCAGTATGGGTGCAATTTTATATCGGCTATGCCTACCAATTTATATGGGCTTAATGATAATTATCATCCAGAAAACTCACATGTGCTCCCCGCGCTTATTCGAAGGTTTCACGAAGCTAAAGAATCGAATGCCGAGGCGGTTACCATGTGGGGCGATGGAAGTCCGATGCGGGAATTTTTATTTGCCGATGACCTAGCCAATGCCTTGGTTTATCTAATGCTAAATTACGATGAAAAGCAGTTTGTAAACGTGGGTTACGGCAGTGACATTACGATAAAAGAACTGGCAGAAACCGTAGCACGTGTAGTTGGTTTTGAGGGAGCACATCTTTACGATGCGAGCAAACCCAATGGTACACCTCGTAAATTGATGGACTCTGGTCGTTTATTTGCTACAGGGTGGAAGCCAACGGTCAGTTTAGAAGAGGGTATCGCCATTGCTTACCAAGACTTTTTGTCAAAACAAACACCGGTGTGATTGGGCTTCCCCAAATAAAGAAAGCGGCGGTTAAAGCCCTTATAAACCACAAAGGAAAACGCATCCAAGAAAAGGTAATTGTTA
>JBIKIM010000238.1:0-3220 GCA_044361605.1 Bacteroidia bacterium
GGTTAATAAAATCTCTACCCTTCAGAGTCAGTTTATGGGTTGTAATATCCAAGCCAAAATCCGAACTTCAGGTAAAACAAGTCATTATTTCACATATGGCAATGCTGCTTTGAAACCGCATGGTTATAAAAGTATTACATTGCTCGATTTTTATCCCAAAATCGATTTGGTATATACTTTCGGTCAATCCGGGGAGGGTTTTAAGTACTCATTTCACATACGCTCTGGTGGAGATCCCAATCACATTAAATTTCAATATACATCCCCTGAAAAAATAAAACATGCTTGTTATGATACTTCCTTAATGATTTCAAATATCGATTTTACGATACAAGAAACTGGGCTAAAAGTATTGCAACAGAACCAACATGTATTAGAATCGAAATATCTATTAAAAAATGGGCTTATAGGATTTTATATTCCTCGGTTTAGGATGGGAATGAAATTAAATATTGACCCATGGGTACGAGCCGTAGATACCCTCAATAAAACAGGCAATTTGAACGCACTGAGTATAGGTGAAAATATCGCATTTGATGTAGATTACGACTCTAAAGGAAGTGTATTTGTATACGGGGGATGTCCTCTTGGAGGAAATCAATTAAAACTGGCCAAATTTAACAATTCTGGTAATTTGAAATGGGTATTTCAGGGAGAAGCTTTTATACCAAAACATCAGGTTCAATGGTATTCAACGTCAAGGTTTTTTTTGGAACTCATAGGTAGTTTTGCAGTGGATCGAAGTATCGACAAAATTTATTTAAGTGATGCATGGGGAGCGCCCGCAGTGGGAAATTTGATTATTAGATTAGATTCAAATGGAATCTCGGATAGTTTTTTAATTCACCACCGTGATATGGTAACGGCAAATAAGTTTTTGGTTCGTTGTGATCCTCACAGGGTAGTGGCTTTCGGTGGGTTTAATCATACTAATATTAATTATGCTAATCGTTCGACGAATGTTTTTGAAATTTTAGATACCCTCGTATATAAACCTAAGTCCTTTAAAATAAAAAAAAATAATCAATATGATTTGATTATGGATGCCACTGCGGATGATTCTAATCGGATTTATGTGTTACTGAAAGGGATTTCAACGCCTTATTCTGCCACAAATAACTATAATAATGTGGATGTATTAGCCAAACTTTCCGATTCAATGAATGCGGCTATTTGGTATGACACTCTTCAAACCAAAATCGATCAATTTTTAATTAAGCCTTATGTTCCTTCTTTGATTTTTCCAAAAAGAACCATAGGAAAATCTACGAATAGTATTATTGCCACTAAAAATTACATTTATTACTACGACGGTAAGTTTATCGCTGCATATAATAAAAACAATGGCAGTTTGCAATGTTTGGATAGCTTGGGAGGGAAAACGCAATCGTTTCAACAAGGCATTGTAGCAGACAATTGTGGCAATGTAATTGTGGGAGCTGATTCAGGTAGGTTAAAGGTTTTTAAATTTGATAATGTTTCGTTCAAATGGGTTAAGAATATTGAGGTGTTTCCGAATTCCCCAAGATGTGTTTTGGATCTAACGCTCGATAAAGATCGAAATCTTTTGGTGTTTTCTGGTGACAGTATGGTTGGAACCGCAATCAATCCGGTAGATTGTGAGGCTAGTAAAACCACTGAATTTTATGTGTATCCCAAAAAAAGATGCAGCAACTTTGCTTTTGCTCAGGTTAATTATCCAGACACAAGCAAATCGTATACCTTTACATGGTTTGATAGCACGGCTAATAAAGTAGCCAGAAAGGTAACCAAGTTTCAAAAGTACCGAGATACCTTTTTTAACAGAAATCCCAGTCACAGTTATTTAGTTTCGATCAAGCAAGAAGATGGTTGTTATTCACTGGTTTCTAATTTTTGGTTAAGCGCAATTCCTGAATACGACACTTCGGTTAACGTTGAACTATGTAAAGGTGAGGTATATCTTCACAAAAACAAGTCTTATTATGCCAATACGCAATTTGTTGACACCTTTATTACCTTTTTTGGTTGTGATTCTTTCGTGCGTTATTCCTTGATCTTTAAAAATCATTCCGAAACCAAACAAAGTATAACTATTTGTCGTGGCGATACTGTTCGGGTAGGCCCATCACGTTACACTATTTCTGGAAATTTTAAAGATACCTTAGTGAATTTTTTAGGATGTGATTCGGTTGTATTCACAGGGGTTAAGGTGTTATTTGATTCTGTAGTTCAATATAAACGGATTTGTGATGGTAGTGGGTACGCAGTTGGCAGCAAAACCTACAAAAATTCGGGTATTTATTTGGATACGTTTTTGAATTTTTCGGGATGTGATTCTGTTGTTACCACGCATTTGATAGTGAGTAGGGATACCACTATTACTTGGAATCCAAAAATTTGCATGGGAGATTCGGTAACGGTGGGAACTAATAACTATTCGATATCGGGTAAGTATATAGATTCGTTTAAGCGGGTTTCTGGGTGTGACTCATTAATTATTACAGATCTGACGGTTTTTAATGATACCGTCATTACCAATAAGGTGAATATTTGCCAGGGGGATGTGATAAAAATCGGCAATAATGAATACACCCAGTCCAATGTTTATTACGATACATTACTGCGAATTACAGGCTGCGATTCTATTATAATTACGGATTTGAAGGTGTTTTCAACAAGTACTGAAGTACAACGCATCGTACTCTGTTCTAAGGATAGTGTTGAAATTGATGGGGTAATTATTAGCAATAGCACACAGTTTGAAAAGGTCTATAAAAATTCAAGTGGATGTGACTCTTCGGTTACGTATATCATTAATAAGCGGAATTTGCTCGCAGACTTTGAAGTAGATTCTACTCAAAATCCATTTTTTGAGTTTAGGAATTCATCTACAGAGAATGTTAAATTTTATTGGAATTTTGGTGATGTCTCTATTGATTCTGTGAACAGAAATACCTCCCATCGCTATAAAAATGATCAATCATATTCTGCACGCGTTTGCTTAACAATCCTAGATAGTTTCGGTTGCAGAGATACTATTTGTAAGCGGATAAATATTTCTAAAATCACCTATTTATTGTTTAATACGTTTACGCCTGGTAACGATGGAAAGAACGACCGACTTAGAATTCAACATAAAGGTGGAACCTTTAATTATAACTTGTTGATTTATAATCGATGGGGTGCGTTGGTCTATGAAGTTCAAAACTCAAATGTGGCAGATGAAAGCAAACTATGG
>JBIKIM010000239.1:0-3217 GCA_044361605.1 Bacteroidia bacterium
GCACATAGAAGGAAATAAAATCAAACCCTTCTTTCAAAAAACACATATTCACATCGACCCCAAACAGGAGGAGGTATACCTTCAAAAGTTTGTTTTACCTCTTTTAGAGAATCACGATGTGTATGCGAAAGGTTTTCAGATAGTTACAGAACAATTAGAAGTTCGACCTGTTTTGCGTATTTCTAAGGTATTGGAACAGGCACCTCAAGCGGTTTTGTACTTTCAATATGGCAATTGGCAGTTTCCTTATCACGTCGATAAACGTGTTAATGTGCGTTTGGGAAAAGAAGCAGACCAATACACGTTTTATCGCATTAAAAGATCCTATACAACAGAAAAGGAAAAGATTAAAGTATTGTTAGAATTAGGATTGATGCATGGAGATGGTAGTATTTTCAAAATTCAATCGGATACCCCAGAATCAAAAACATACGCCCTTATTGAATGGTTGAATGACAATACAGAGTCACTTTTACGCGCTGGATTTAAAATCGAACAAGATTTCAATGAAATCAAATACCATATCGGCAGTGTTGAATTAAAGATTAAGGTCAACCAATCCGAAGATTGGTTTGATGTTATGGCCATTGTTCGCTTTGGAAATATTGAGGTTCCCTTTAAACGATTAAGGAATCATATTCTTCAAAACAAACAAGAATTCGTATTGCCCGACGGCTCCATAGCCATCATACCCAAAGAATGGTTTGCCCGATTTGCCAAAGTTCTGAATTTCTCGGAGGAAACGGCAGAAGGGCTTCGGATTAAGAAAATACATCTCAGTTTACTCGAAGATATGCAACCTTATATGGAAGAGGAACTGCCTTCTTCCGATTGGGTAGATACTATTGTGAACCAAGGGATACCAGAATACGAATTGCCAATTGGTTTTAATGCCACATTGCGGGCATACCAAAAGCAAGGGTATGACTGGTTGCGCTTTATATTAGAAAACGGACTGGGTGCCTTATTGGCCGATGATATGGGCTTAGGTAAAACCATTCAAACCTTAGCCGTTATTCAACATATTACACTTGAATATAAAAATAGCCCTTATTACAGCAAACGACCCTCCCGCGAACAATTACAACAGTGGGCAGAAAACCCAGAATCAACCGATTCATTCTGGACGGGACCGATTGTCGTAGTTTGTCCTAAATCACTCCTCTATAATTGGAAGTCAGAAGCAGCGAAATTCGCACCTGATTTAAATATTCTTATTTACAATGGATTGGGCCGCAATAAGTTGATTTCAGAATTTTCGGATGTGGATCTGTTAATTATGAGTTACGGGACTATACGTAACGACACAGCGCTACTACGCAAGTTTGAATTCAGGTTGATGATCCTTGACGAAAGTCAAGCCATTAAAAATCCATCATCGCTTACCGCTCGGAATTTGCTCAAAATACCCGCGAAGAAACGCATTGCGCTTACCGGAACACCTATAGAAAATACCTTGGCCGATGTATGGAGCCAAATGAACTTCTTAAATCCTGGTTTGCTGGGTAGTTTTACTTATTTCGAAAAGAATTTCATTAAGCCCATTGAAAAAACGGGAGACGAGCGCAAAGCAGGAGAATTGAAGCGATTCATAGATCCGTTCGTGTTGCGCAGAACCAAAGGTCAAGTAATGCAAGATTTGCCTCCTAAAATAGAGAAAATCCATTACTGTGAAATGAGTGAGGAACAAGAAGAATTGTATGAACGGGTAAAAAGTCAATACCGTAATGAAATTCTAAGCCATGTAAATCAAGTTGGTATTAATAAATCACGTTTGAAGATTTTCAACGGATTGATGCACCTTCGGCAATTGGCATTGAATCCAAGATTGAAGGAACACGATTATCAAGGTAGCAGCGGAAAGGATGAAGAAATCATCCACATGTTGGTTCGTGCCATTGAGAATGGACATAAAATATTGTTGTTTTCGCAGTTTGTGGGTTATTTAAAAAACATTGCCGAAATATTGAAAGAACAACATATTTCTTATTGTTATTTAGACGGTTCGATGGATGAAAAAGACCGCGCCGAGCAGATTGATTTATTTCAAGATCGTGCCGATATTAAAGTGTTTCTACTCAGTTTGCGAGCGGGTAATAGCGGCTTGAATTTAACAGCTGCAGATTATGTGTTCCTCGCAGATCCTTGGTGGAATCCGTTCACCATGAAGCAGGCAGAGGACCGCGCGCACCGTTTTGGACAAAATCGCACGGTAATGAGTTATAAATTCATAACCAAAAATACGATTGAAGAAAAAATACTGGCCTTGCAACTTCGTAAAACTAAATTAGCCGAAAGCATTATTCCTGATGAGGATACGCTTTTGAATAACTTAGACGTGCACGAGCTGGAAGATCTGTTGAGCTAATGGGACCAACCCAATTGTCTCCCGATTCGTATTGGTTTCAATGGCTGTCTCAACCCAATATGGGGTTACGACTTTCGGCGGTACAACAAATTATTGAAAAGCAGAGATTATTCGGGGAACGTATTTACCCTGAAGATTCCCAATTGCTAGAGGCATATTCATGTACGCCCTACGAGCAAATTAAAGTGGTCATATTGGGACAGGATCCCTATCACGGTTACGGGCAAGCCAATGGTTTGGCGTTCTCGGTTTCCCAAAACATGCCCGTACCGCCTTCTTTAAAGTATATTTTCAAAGAAATACAGCGCGATATTCCTGGAAGTGTTCATGAACATGGTGATTTACACGCATGGGCAGCTCAAGGGGTCTTCTTGCTCAATACCATTTTGAGTGTGGAGCATTCCAAGCCTTTGTCGCACCAAAGTTTAAATTGGGAAGCACTAACAAAACCAACTTTGCAACATATTGCTGAAAAATCGGATCCTGTGGCTTTCTTACTTTGGGGTCAACAGGCGCAAAAAGCGATGAAAAATATTGACACCAGCAATCACTTAGTGCTTTCAAGCGTTCATCCCAGTCCCTTATCGGCCTATCGGGGATTTTTTGGTAGTGGGCATTTTAGCTTGGTCAATCAATTCCTCCAGCGAACTCAACGCGCCAGTATCGATTGGAGTATTCGTTGAGGAATCTATACACTCGTAAGGGGTGTGAATATGTCTACCACTGACTGCATTTACTTTTACATATTTTTGTAAAGTGGAATTTCCGATAAAAATAGAGCAAGCCACTTTATACCAAGGGCGTATACCCATATTAAGGAATATCGATTTAACCGTACATGCGGGTGAA
>JBIKIM010000240.1:0-3202 GCA_044361605.1 Bacteroidia bacterium
GCCTGTACGCGATTCTCAATACCGAAGATTGGGGAAAATCCTTTCCCGATTCCCGCGGCGAACTCGAATGGAATGCCATGAGCGTGATGGAAGTTTCCCGAGAAAATCCCAAACGGATTATCAATCAACGCGATATTTCACAAAATTTACCCCAAACCAAACTGGCTTTGAATAGCTGGCGCACGCAAGGGTCCTACGATATGGTAGTAGGCGTATTTCCCCCGAGAAAAGAAGAAAAAGACATTGTTTTCATTGGTGGAACCAATATATTTCGGTCCATGAGCGGATTTGAAGACTCGCTAAGTACCGATATTATTGCCGGTTATAAACGCAATACGAGTCTGCCGAATTTTGAAATGTGGCCCAACCAACACCCCGATCAGCACGTTTGGATGTTTTATCCATCGGACCCGAATAAGGTGTTGAACGGCAATGACGGTGGACTTTTTTACTCCGACAGTTGTCTATCGGGTAATATTCAGTGGAAGTCCTTGAACAATGGCTATTTGACCACCCAATTTTACACGGTGGCCTTAGATCCGGGTCGCATGGGCGTGGATCCCAATCGAAAGTTGGATCCCTTGATCGTGGTTGGTGCGCAAGACAATAACCAGATGATGACGAATGATTTTTCGCCTCAGGCGGAGTGGCAAATTGCCTATCCCGGCGACGGTTCGTATTGTGCGATCGAAGAGGGAGGCGCGTATGCGTATTTTTCCAAACAATTGGGAAATACGGTTCGGGCCAAGCTCAGTACCGACCGTAATACCATTTTGGCCAAACGCCGCATCGATCCTATTGGGGTAAAGCGTTCGGATTATCAATTCATCAATCCGTTTGTAATGGATCCTTCTAACAAGGACATTATGTACCTTACGGCGGGTCGTTTTATTTATCGAAATCAGAATTTGAGTTCCATTGAATTGAATGGCCGTACCGACAGTATCTCTCAGGGCTGGTCGCGTTCAGTTGATTCCTTACGCATTATCAATCAGAAAATTACGGCTTTGGGCATATGGCCCAAGCAAAATCCGGATCCGAACATCAGCGTTCCTTTATATTTCGGTACCAATGTAAAATATGTGTTTGCCATCGACAATCCGCAAGCGGGTGCTATGAAGTTTCGGGCCTTGAAAACGCCTCCTGTGGCCGGCAACGCCAACGTGGGTTGCATTGCGGTGCATCCCGAAAACCCCAAAGAATTGGTGGTAGTATATTCCAATTATGGGGTGTATAGCATGTTCCAAAGCACGGATGGCGGCGACAATTGGATTAAAATTGGAGGTAATTTAGAGGCCAATGAAAACGGCACGGGCGATGCGCCTTCGATAAAGTGGTTCAAATATGTGCCGGTTGCAGACGGCATGGTATATATGGTGGGCACGAGCGTAGGGTTGTTTGCGGCGGATAGTTTGAATGGTTTGAAAACCAATTGGGTACACCAAGCTCCGGGCGAAATCGGTAACGCCGTAGTCGATATGATTGATTACCGCCAAGTCGACGGTACGTTGGCCATTGCCACCCACGGTCGCGGTATTTTTTACGCCCGAATTTTCAAAAAAGGCGCCGTTCTTTCTAACGAAACTATCACGCCTATTTCGAGCGTGCAGGTATATCCCAATCCGGCGGTTTCGGAATTGAATATTGCGTCGAGCGGACCTATTGCTGGGGTCTCGATTTACACCATAGATGGCAAAAAAGTGGCGTTGCCAGCAGTCGTGTTGGGGTCTACATCGCTCAAAATCTCTTTGGGGGAAGTGAACCTAACGCCGGGCCTGTATTTCGTAATAGTGGTTTCGGAAGGGGTAAAATCGTGGCATAAAGTGGTGGTGGAATGAGGTTGGGTGGAAACGGTAAGGGGTAAGTCGGGGTGATTCTCGTGCGCGCGCATGTATGTACGTATGTATGTACGTATGTATGTATGTGTGTATGTATGTATGTGTGTATGCATGTATGTATGTATGTATGTATGTATGTATGTATGTATGTATGTATGTATGTGTGTGCCTGCCTGCCCGGGCGTCTTGATCTATAGGGGCTGTTCTCATTAAAAACGGTCCTTATAAAACCATGTTAAGCACAAACAATTTAGGAAATGGAATTTTGGGTTCAGAGAACCTAAGATTCGAAGGAGATGCGCAAAATGCAAATTTTGCTGAAGGAACTTTTAATGCCGATGCCACTCAGGAGCATGCGGTGAGTTTATTGGTGCTCGATGAAAGCGGGTCTATGTCATCGATGCGGGAAGCGGTTGTGGAGATGTACAATTCGCTGGTGTTGAACATTCTTCGTGAATCGCAGGAAATGCCGGCTTTGCTGCAGCATTTGAACGTGTATGCGTTTAACAGCAGCCGGATTGCCGAATTATTGCCCTTGCAAACGGTGGAGTCTGGTGGACCTAATTTGGTGTTAGGGTATCGGCCAAGGGGCGGCACGCCCTTGTACGATTGTTTGGGTACGTCGTTAAGCCGGTTAGAGGCCCGTTTAGACGCTTCGGGTATTCCGGAGGAAAACCTCAAAGTGTCGGTGGCTATTTTTACCGACGGAATGGAGAACGATTCTCGAAATTTTAGTCTGAGCGAGGTAAAAGCCTTGATTTTGCGCTTGAAGGAACGGGGTTGGGAGTTTGTGTATTATGGTACGGATCATCCTGTTGAGGACATCGCCCATGATTTGGGGGTTAATCGAGGGGTCCGTTTTGATAAAAGTGCGCAGGGATTTCGATCGGCCATGGATCGCTACAATTCGGAGTCAAAGATGAGCAAGGAAGACTTCCTCAGAAAAAAAGGAAAGTTTTAAGGGCGTTTAATACAGACGGGGTTTCGGCCCCGTTTTGTTTTTTGATGGTTCGTGTGGTTGAGCTAGGGGTTCTGTTTTTCTCTTTATTTTGGCGATTTTTGTTTGCCGCTACTGACGAAAAAGTTTCTTTTTTTGACTTTTCGTCAATAATAAACGTATTATCGTTCTGATTCGAATTGATTGGCTTCTGAATTGAACTATTCTGCGGTAGTTGCTCCTTAATGTTATTCCTTAATGTTCTTAATAAATCTTGTCACAAAGCGAACCCAATTTGAGCACCTATTCTTACAGCTTCAGTTCTTTGAAGAATTTCATATCTTTGTGATACTATCAAATGATACTATAAAAATTGAAGCCGCCCTATCAAATAACACCCACAATTCAAAGGTTAATGGTTTCCATT
>JBIKIM010000241.1:0-3201 GCA_044361605.1 Bacteroidia bacterium
ATCGGGTGGAAATACTCCGGAACTTGCGTTTAGGTGGAATAGATGTGTTGGTTGGGGTTAACTTATTGCGTGAGGGATTGGATTTACCGGAGGTAAGTTTGGTTGCGATAATGGATGCGGATAAGGAGGGTTTCTTGCGGAGTGAGACGAGTTTGGTTCAAACGATAGGCCGTGCGGCGCGAAATCACAACGGTAAAGTGATCATGTATGCCGATAAGATGACCAAGAGCATGCGTAAAACGATTGATGAAACGGACCGACGTCGGGCTAAGCAGCATGCGTATAACGAGGCAAATGGAATTACGCCACAGACGGTATTGAAGTCGAAATCGGAGATTTTCAGGCAAACAGCGGTATTGGATTCGGTAGAAGGTCAGTCCGAACAAGCCTATGATTTCAAGCAGTTGCCGGTACAAAAGGTAGCGGATCCGATATTGGATTATATGAATAAGGTTGATTTGCAGCGGAATTTAGCGAAGGTCGAGAAGGACATGCATAAGGCCGCGAGGAATATGGAGTATATGGAGGCAGCGCGCTTGCGCGATGAGGTAGAGATGCTAAAGCAGAAGATCAAAGAGGCGGTTTAACCTACTCTTTCACAATCATTTCGATACTGTTTACCGCCGCAATATTAAAGAATCCGGCGACACCCCGTTTGGAGTTTTTATTCAACATGAACAAATTGCTCTGTATGTTTACTGGTGGAGTGGCAAATAAACCGCCGTTATTGCTTTGGTTTACTACTAATTGAAACCAAAAATACGCAAACCTCGATATAGAATGTATTTCCACCCGGACTTTTTCACCGTCTCGATAGGGACGCAAAAACTCGTTTAAATTGGAGAAACGAATGGGATAAATCAATAAACCGCCGTCTTGACCGTTCGAATTATTGCCCATATCCTGAGATATATTCAATTTATTAATGGTACTGAAAAAGGTATCATTTCTGAATGTTTTGAGCCAATAGTAATTTTCAGTTCCCGGTAAATCATAAGCGAAAATTTCACAATAACGACCGGTGTCAATAAACGGAGGGCCATTGCCTTCCACGGGAACGGTGCGCAAACTGTCGATTCTGCTTATGGTAGGATTCAAGGTAGCACCGCCGATAAGCGTATCGGTACCTTCTACAATAATAAGGGCGTAGGAATGTCCAACTTTTAAGGTGTCGCCTGTAGCTGGATTGGGTGTCCATCGGTAGTAACCCATAGAATCGTGTTTGAAAATAATGGGGGCTCCGCTGATACCGCCACCTGTTGTATCTACCAGTACCACATTCGCCGTGGTCAGTGGCGGCTCGGTTCCGGGTATATCAAAGAAAGGAATGCTTTCGATAAGACGAATGGTTTGCGTTTGGTGTCGGTTGTCAATAAAGGCATCGATTACGATTTTCTTTTGTTTCTGTTCAACGTTAACCTGAATGATATCTTCGCAGGCGGAGAAATTTCCCCCGAGAAAAAGGATCGTAATGAGATAAAGAAGGCGTTTCATGTGGGTTAGTTCCATTTAAAATTATAGGAGATGGCGGGCACGATACTGCCAATGACACTGAATCGAATGGCCTGATTGAGTCCAGTATTTTGAAAATTATTTTGGAAATAGATGGAAAACGGGTTGCGTCGGTTGTAGGCGTTGTACACGCTAAATACCCAGCTGCTTTCCCACTTCTTGGTTTTTTTCTTAGTATATGTGGCGGATAGGTCCAATCTGTGGTAATCCGGGTTACGTACATTGTTACGATCGTTACTACCCGCGTCAGGTACATTGTATCCTTGAACGGTATACTGACCCGTGTAAAAGGTGGTTGGGGTGCCTGAACTAAATACGAAGTTGGCAGCTAAATCCCATTTTTCGTTGTATTTGTATTGCGCCACTATGTACAAATTATGCAATCGGTCGAAGCGGCTGGCATACCAATTTCCGTCGTTGATTCCGTCGGATTTGCGCTCGCTGCGCGAGAGGGTATAACTGATCCAGCCGGTTAAATTTCCGGTAGATTTTTTTACATACAGTTCCAATCCGTAGGCCCTACCGATCCCGTTTATCAATTCACCTTCGAGTAGTTCGTTAAGAAGTAGGTTGGCACCATCGACATAATCGACTTGATTTTGCAGGTCTTTGTAGTATACTTCAGCCGAAGATTCGAATTCGGTTTCGCCGATTCTGAAATTCCTGAAATACCCTAGGGTAACCTGATCGGCCAATTCGGGTTTGATATTGTTGGTAGAGGGTGTCCAAACGTCAAAAGGAACGCTGGCGGCGGTATTGGATATTAAATGCAGGTTTTGAACCATGCGGTTATAGCCCCCTTTGATGGATTCTTTGGTATTCCATTGGTATTTGAATCCCAAACGAGGCTCCAAATTGAGGTATTGTTGAATGACTTCGTTGTCTTCCGCAGGTCGTACCGATTCCAAAAAGCGACGCGCCCCTGGGGCCATGGCTTCGTTGTAGGTATAAACGTTACCTTTTCCGAGGTATAAAAATTGACTTCCTCTGAGTCCAGCGCGAATGGTAACGCGTTTGTTGGGGGACCAATCTTCGGTAATGTAGGCCGCATTTTCCATGCTGTACTTATTGGGTAAGCTGAAATTATTGGTTCCGAGGGAATTCCGAGCCACCGCGTTGCCGGGTTCGAAAATATAGTAAGTAGATACCGCGCCAAAACCGATCTCGTGTTTGGGACTGGCGTAATACTTAAAATCGCTCTTTACACTGTGGTTATTGATGTATGAGTTCCAATTGAAAGAAAGGTCTTCACCAATGTTGAATTCTAAGTTGTAGCGGTATCGGCTATAGTAGTAGGTGACATTTGAAAATAGTTTTTCATTAAACAGGTGATTCCAGCGGGCACTCAGGGTACTATTTCCCCATTTAACGCCGAAGGCATTGGCGGCATAGAACAAATCGTCGCCGATATAGGTTGAGATAAAGAACTTATCGCGTTTGGTTTCGTAATTGACTTTGGCGGTGAAGTCATAGAAATAAAATTGGCTACCAGTTAGATTTTCAGGTAGGAAGGGTTTAGCGAGAACATCGACATAACTACGGCGTCCTGAAATCAAAAATGACGATTTGTTTTTAACGATGGGACCTTCCAGGGTAAGTCGGCTGAAGATGGTACCTACGCCTCCGTTGACTTGAAAATCGCGGTTATTTCCGTCTTTGGTAATTACATCGAGAACCGAGCTTAGGCGT
>JBIKIM010000242.1:0-3198 GCA_044361605.1 Bacteroidia bacterium
TATGATGATATTAAAAGATATAATAAGTGAAAAACTAATTAAATTAGCAAACTATATATACCCAAGGGATTTTTTCTTAGAATCTTTAAATAAAAATGGAATTTTAAATTGGAAAGATTCATCGGTTTCCGGTGAATTATATTTTATTAAAGTAGTTCTTCCTGAAATTATTGGTATTAATGATCAGGATATAATAAACATATTTGATATTGGAGCAAACAAGGGTCACTACACCCTCATGTTAATAGATAACTTAAAAAGTAAATTTAAGGATAAGACTTTGGTATTTCATTTATTTGAACCTCAACCAATACAATTATTACAAGAGGTATTAAATGATCATTCAGAATTGAATATCATAATTAATAAAAACGCAGTTGGTAATAAAAATGGGTTTATTGAATTATTTTCAGAATCGGAAGGTAGTGAACATGCAACAACGGTAGACAGGGTATTAACCGATAATCACAAATATAAAAATTTCGCAACAAATTTAGTACCAATGATTAGATTAGATCAATATATGATTGATAATAATTTGGGGTATATAAATTTTATAAAAATAGATACGGAAGGTAATGAATTTGATGTCTTAAAAGGACTAGGTGATTTTTTGACGAATCAAAAAACGAGAATTATTCAATTTGAATTTAACGAAATGAATGTTTATTCTCGAGTTTTTTTTAAAGATTTTTATGATTTACTCACTTCAGAGTATGAAATATTTAGATTAGGACCAGCCTCTTTAATTCGCATTTATACATACGATACATTTCTCGAAGTGTTTAAATTCCAAAACTATGTAGCTATTTATAAAGACGTCAAATTTGTTTAATATCCCCATACTATTAATAGCTTGGCGCAGGCCTAAACATGTTTCAAAAGTAATTGATGCAATCAGAACTGTAAAACCTAAGCATCTATTTATTGCCGTAGATGGCGCAAGGGAAGGTGAAGAATTTGCTGAAGAAAGAAAATTAATTGAAAATACGAAGCGGGTAATTGATACACAAATCAATTGGGATTGTGAGGTTATAAAACTTTATAGAGAAGAAAATTTGGGCTGCGGATTGGGAGTATCAAACGCGATATCATGGTTTTTCGAGCACGTGGAAGAGGGAATTATTATTGAGGATGATATTTTAATAAACGAAAGTGGACTTATCTTCCTTAAAGATGGACTAATAAAATTTCGGGGACATTCTAAAATCAAAGCTATTTGTGCATTTAATCCTTTTATTTATACTTTTTTCCCGTTTACGCATAAATATTTACACGTTTGGGGATGGGCAACCTACAAAAACATGTGGAATGAGTATGAATATAAAATCTCAGGAAATGTGAAGGCTTCAAGGATTTCGGGAATAAATGCCTATTGGAATACTGTTTTCCGAAAAGTTAGTGAAATTGACACGTGGGATTATCAGTTGCAATATTTGTTTTTTCGAAAAAAATGGTTGGCGTTGTTCCCGAAGGTAAATTTGGTTCAAAATATTGGGTTTGATGACTTAGCCACCCATACAACGGAAAAAAACTGGTTTTTACCGAGAAGTCGAAATATTAAAACAAAACCTAAACTTTATTACTTTGGTTTATATTCTATTATTTCAGATTACTTAGATTATTTAGTTAATAGAAATCGGTTTTTTTTTGAAGATTGGGGAATTACAAGGCTAATTAGATATTTATCCATTGTATTTTCAAACATTATATCAAATGCTAATGACAGATTTTGTAACGGTATTTTGCATCAAATCAATAATTTTAATATTCCTAGAAAGAATAATATAGCTATATTAAAGTTAGATCATATTGGAGATTATATTTTATTCAGAAACTTTGTTTCGGCCATCAAGTTAAAATATGAAGATTACAACATCTACTTATTGTGTAGTGATGTAATCTATCCTTATGCGAAATTGCTAGATTCGAATCAATTTAAAAAAATTTATAGAATACCCAAAACAGAAAATGGTATATTTCAGTTTGTTCGTGTATTATTCACGCTCAAGCTATTATCATTTAAATATTTGATCAATACTTCACATTCTCGAACTGAATCGATTGATTATGTAGTATCATTAATCAATGCTCAGTATTCTATTGCTCCATTCGGCGATACTATTAATTATTTAGACTCGAGTAATCATAAAAACAATCTTAAATTTTATTCTCAGCTAATTAATATTGATGCGGCATTGCATTTTGAGTGGGACAAGAATAGTTCATTTGTTGAACAGCTTACGGGTGCAAACAATTTACCTAGACAATTGTCTTTAAATGCTAGTTTTTTAACAAAGGAACTCCCGTACAAATACATTTTAATCGCTTTAGGTGCAAGCGACGAACAAAGGATCTGGGGAGTAAATAGAATGGTGGAGTTTTTAGATTTACTATCAGAAGACTATAGTCATTATAAAATAGTTTTTGTCGGATTAGAATTGAGTAAAGAATATTTAAACAAGGTTTTAAATCTTTCGGTTATTAGTGATTATTTGGATCTTACTGGTAATACAAATTCGGCACAATTTTTAAATATTATTGCTTCCGCTAGTTTAGTTGTTTGTAATGATACGGCTACTGTTCATCTCTCGGCGGCAATGAGCTTGCCAGTTATTTGTATTTCAAATGGTCGACATTATGGCAGATTCACTCCATATCATAGGGGTATATATAAAAATACTTACTGTGTTTATCCTTGGTTTGATAATGGTTTTGATTTGGATATAGAAAGAATGGGCGAATTTGTAATAAATTCTTCGCTCGATATTAATTATATCACGGGAAAAAAAGTATTTGATGTTATCAAGCAAAATGATATTCTGCAAGTAAATCAATTCAATCTTAATTCTTAGCTTTCCTTTTGAAAGCTCCCTGATAAAATACTCCCCAAAAATGAGTCGCAACATTTAACAATGGAATTCGAAATTTCTATCCTCGACCGCTTATTTAATAAACTGGGCTACACCCATAAAAAGTTCGACTATACGCCCAAGGATAGATTACAAGCGTTACTCGAGCAATTTATACCTTTGCAGTTGCCTTTAACCCGCGTTGGAGCAGAAGCAGATGGCGGTTACTTGATTCCAACAGAGTTACCCCTTCCCACTGCTATTTTTTCGCCAGGCGTGAATGATAGCGATACCTTTGAGGTGTATTTTGGCAACAAAGGAGTACCTTGTTATTTGGCTGACTTTT
>JBIKIM010000243.1:0-3191 GCA_044361605.1 Bacteroidia bacterium
ATATTGATGAGTTTACTGAAACTACGTCGATGGGTATCGAAAAAGTAGGCGGCGCCCAAAAGGGGAAAGCCATTATTGTGTTGAATCCAGCCGAGCCCCCTTTGATTATGCGGGATACCGTTTTCACCTTGAGTGCGCAAGCCGACAGGGAGAAAGTGCGAGAAAGCATACAGCAAATGGTGGATACCGTGCAAGCCTATGTTCCCGGTTATCGCTTGCATCAAGAGGTGCAGTTTGAAGACATTCCCGAAGAAAATCCGGTATTCATTGAGGGTTTGGGCAATGTGCACGGCTTAAAAACCACCGTGTTTTTGCAAGTAGAAGGTGCAGGACATTACCTCCCCGAATATGCGGGAAATTTGGACATCATGACGAGTGCGGCCAAAGCCGTGGCAGAAGCGCTTTAATCGATAGACCGCAAACCTATAATGAGGCTTTAATGCCGTCTTTTTAAGAATATCTGGACGGTTTTGGTGTGAGGTCAGAGCGGTTGTTACTAAATTTATATAAAGTAACGTGGATGCTAGTGCCTATATTACGCCTTTTTCTTGGCGCATTTTCATATCAAGAGCCACATCCACAATCATGTCTTCTTGTCCGCCTACCATTTTACGTCGGCCTAATTCCTCCAATAGGGTGCGGGTATCGATACCGTATTGTAGGGAAGCGCGTTCGGCGTGCAGCAAAAAACTAGAATAAACACCGGCAAATCCTAAAGACAGGGTTTCGCGGTCAACCCGAACGGGTCTCGCCTGTAAGGGACGAATCAGATCGTCGGCCGCATCCATCAATTGGTGTAAATCAGATCCGGTTTCCACGTTCATTTTGTGCAGGGTGGCAATGAGGACTTCTAAAGGGGCATTTCCAGCTCCTGCGCCCATGCCGGCCAAAGAGGCATCGAGTCGGGTGGCGCCATATTCATAGGCAATTAGCGTATTGGCTACGCCCAATGATAAATTGTGGTGACAATGTATGCCTATTTCAGTTTCGCTGCGCAATGCCGATTTAAAGGCTAAAATCCGGTCTTTGACATCCTGCATCAACAAGGCTCCTGCCGAGTCGGTCACGTATACGCAATGCGCGCCGGCATCTTCCATTATCTTGGCTTGTTTGGATAAAGACTCGGGATCGTTCATGTGGGCCATCATTAAAAATCCAGCTACATCGAGTCCCAATTTGCGGGCGGCTCCAATGTGTTGAATGGCAATATCGGCTTCGGTGCAGTGGGTGGCAATGCGCACCGATTGCACACCGGAATCTTTGGCGCGTTGTAAATCGTGGATGGTTCCAATTCCAGGCAGTAACAGCGTAGTGAGTTTGGCCGTTTTGATTTCTTGGGCAACCGCACGGATCCAATCCCAATCGGTATGCGCGCCAAAACCGTAATTAAAACTTCCCCCAGAAAGACCGTCGCCATGCGCCACTTCAATAGCGTGAACGCCCGCTGAATCTAAGGCCTTTGCAATCGTTTTGGCCTGTTCTAGGGTATATTGGTGTTTTACGGCGTGCTGACCATCGCGTAAGGTTACGTCTTGAATATAAATTTTACCCATCCCGCAAAGATACGAATTGCATGTTTTTTCGTGGGGTGTCAATTTTATTTGGCACTATCCACGACTTGTGATAATTGTTCGATGAACTTTTGGGAAATTCATGGTGGGTAATGTAATTTCGTGAAATATTATGAAAATATTTTCATTCAACATACTTGCTTTAGCTGCGATCGGTGCTTTGAGCATGAGCAGTTGCATCAACTCACAAGAAGCTTATGAAAAAGCCAAACTTTCAGGTTTTGTTGCCAATCAAACCAAAGATATTTTAGCGAAAAACCCACCTCAAGTGGATTTAACGCCTGTAGAAGCCAAAATTAAAAATGTAGATGTTCGGGTTGATGCGTTAGACGCCAGCAACAAAAAAGGACAAGAATTGGTGGTGAAATTGGAAGAAAAGTTAAAGGCAATTGAAAATCTTGAAAAAGAGTCTAAGTCTGAATTTGAACGTTCCAATACCTCTGTTGTATTTTTCAATACCGGTAGCGCCATGCTTTCTGCGGCGTCTATGCAAGAATTATACCGTTGGAAATCAGGTATCGACAAAGCGCCTTCTAGCTACAGTTACACGATCAACGTGAATGCGTCTGCCGATAAAACCGGTCCACAGTCTATCAACGATCGCTTGCGCATCAAACGTGCAGAAACCGTAAAAACGTTCCTCATAGATGCCCTAGGGGTTAAAAGCAATATTAATATCGTTACCGACCAAGCCGCATTTTCAAAAATGAACTTGGTAGATCGCCGCGCGATCATCAGCGTAACGGTTAAGTAATTTTTTTTTTCATAGTTTTAAGAAGGTCGCCTTTTGGCGGCCTTTTTTTATGCGAATTTGCCTTTATTCTCGTATTCTTGCTTGTATGTTAACCGGTTTTGTTTTCGGGGGAAATTTCCCGCGTGTGAATAGAGGTGCCATCCTAAACGTTTTCGGTATCGCAGCTTGCCTCGGACTTTTCTGGGGACAGGTAAGTGCAATAAATGCAAAAGATGACATTCCCGATTTTAGCAAAAAACGCAAAGATTCCTTCGAAAGGGTGCAATGGGTGAAACCCATAATAGGTACAGGAGGACATGGACATACGTTTCCGGGGGCCGTAGCGCCTTTTGGCATGGTGCAGCTGAGTCCAGATACCCGCAACGATGCCTCATGGGATGCCTGCGGCGGATATTATTACCACGATTCCTTTGTCTATGGATTTTCACATACCCATTTGAGCGGTACCGGGGTTTCCGATTTGGGCGATATTTTGTTCCAACCGATGTTGCAACCCGAATTTGAACCCGAACGCTACAAACAACGATTTTCGCACGAACAAGAACAGGCCGAAGCCGGTTATTATCGGGTAAAATTTCCTGAGTCAGAGATACAAGTCGAACTCACCGCAACCGAATACAGCGGTTTACAGCGTGTTGAATTTCCCCCGAAAAAAGGATTGAAATGGATTTTGATAGACCTGAAACACCGCGATGCACTGTTGAGTTCCAGTCTGGAAATTACCGATTCGAAGACCGTGCACGGACACCGGCAGAGCAAGCAATGGGCCGATAATCAGTGGGTGTTTTTTAAAACGGTGTTTACCGAGGCCATTCAATCTTGGAAATACAATGCCGATTCTACCCAATTGCTGTTGGCTTTTGACC
>JBIKIM010000244.1:0-3189 GCA_044361605.1 Bacteroidia bacterium
TCGGCTCATTTTTGCCGTATTCATACGAAGAAGAATCTTTTATTTATCTGTCCAATCCTAAAATCAAGGAAGTGCTTTTTGGATTAGGCAACGGGTGGTTATCCAACAATCCTATTCATCTACTGACTTTATGGGGAATCGGGTTGATGGTATTTAAAAAGTATACCAATAGCCGCATAATTCTTGGCTTATTTTTAGGCATAACCGGACTCTATGCGTCATGGTGGAGTTGGGGACTGGGTTGTGGTTACGGACATAGGGGATACATAGAGTTTTATGCAATTTTTATTGTGCCCTTTGCTTTTGGGATTCAAAAAATTGCACAATTTCGAAATCAATATACGCGCTATGCTGTTGTTACGTTAGTCGCGCTGATGGTGATCTATAACTTGAAACTGACCTTCGCGTATGACGGCTGTTGGTATGGAAAAACCGCTTTTGATGTTAAAGAATGGTACCGCTTACTGTTCGAAATTGGCTTTGTTAAATAGGTCCTTTGAGTCAGAAAAAGGGTGGCAAACCTAATTAGTCAACTAAAAATTATAATTTGATTAAAATATTTGCAAAAATCGCAAATAAATGGATCTGTAAAATGACACGCTGATGAAAATTGCAAATGTTTCAACCGTGGTTTTGTGTTAAATTCGCATTACTTTATGAAATTTTCTAAATTATTAAGCGGATTACTAGGTCTCTTATCTTTAAATCTTTACGCTACCTACGTTACGCCCCAAACAGCGCAAATAGCGGCCCAACAATTTCTTGCCACGCAAGTAGGAGTAAAGGCAAATAAACTTAGGCTTCACAAAGAATTGACCCAAGACAATAAAACGTCTTTGTATATTTTCAATTGGAATCAGAACGAACAAAAGGCTTTCGTATTGGTGGCTGCCGACGATATCGCACGTCCCATTTTGGGTTATTCCAGCGCCGATACTTTCGATTATGCGAACGCTCCTGAGCACGTAATCGCCTGGTTGTCGGATTATGAAAAAAGTATTCTCTGGGGAATCCAAAATCATATTGCGGCCACAGAAGATATAAAATTGGCATGGGATCAATTGCGCCAAAACAAGGACTTAATTGGAAAAAGACGCGGCTCGGTGGCTCCGATCTTAAAGTCAAAATGGAATCAATTGCCATATTTCAATGATATGTGTCCGTTAGATGGTTCTAAACGATCTGTGGCAGGTTGCGTCGCTACTGCCATGGCACAAGTAATTCACCATTGGCAATATCCTACAAAAGGAAGCGGTTTTCACTCGTATAACCACAGTAAACTAGGCACAATTTCTGCAAATTTTGGTAATTCTACCTATAACTATAGCAACATGCCCAATACAGTGAATGCTAAGAATAGCGATGTAGCGCTGCTCAACTTTCATTGTGGTGTGGCCGTTGAAATGAACTACAGCGCTACCTCAAGCGGAGCTTATGTGATTAATTCTGCCAGTCCGGTAACACATTGTGCAGAGTATGCCATAAAAAAATATTTTAATTACCCAAGTACAGTAAACGGCCAAGAGAGAGATAATTTTACCACGAATGCGTGGAAGTCTAAAGTGAATTCGGACATAGATAATGGCAGGCCAATTATTTATGCAGGATTTGGTACCGGAGGCGGACATGCGTTTGTATTTGACGGATATGATAACAGCGGGAAATACCACGTAAACTGGGGTTGGGGTGGTGCTTATAATGGCTACTTTGAGATGGATGCGCTTAATCCCGATGGTTTGGGAACGGGCGGAGGTTCTGGTAGTTATAACAGCGGTCACCAAGCAATTTTTGGCGTTGAAGCACCAAGTAACACACAAACAGATGCCTCTTTGTCCATATATGCTAATGTCGCTATTAGCGCTTCTCGCATTACTTACGGACAGTCTTTTAGTATTACGACCAATGCAGCTAACATAAGTGGAAAAGACTTCTCCGGTAGTTTAGCCATTGGTGTTTTCGACGACTCCTTCAATTTTTTGGAGTTTGTTGGAGAGCGGAGTAATGTTACTTTAGCCACCGGTTATACATTTAATCCAAGTCTTACGTTTCAATCTACCGGCTCTTTGTCCATGCTTCCTGGTGAATATCACCTATATCTGTGTTATAAAAATAACGGAGGCGATTGGAAAATAGCCAATGATTATGGTAGTTACACTAATTATGCTCCCTTAGAAGTTTATTACTATAGCGATATTGAGCTTTACAAAGAACTAACCGTGGTTAGTGGTCGAATTAAAAAAGGACAAACAGCGACGGTGTCGTTCAATGTGGCTAATACGGGCACCTCCGTTTTTAGGGGGAATTACGCAGTAGCGCTTTATAATATGGATGGGTCATTCGCCCAGTTAATTGGCAATTCTGCGGAAAACAACGGCTTAGCCGTCAATTCTACCTACAACAATAACATCCAACTTACGAGTTCGGCAATCACAGTAGAGCCCGGTACTTATTTATTAGCCCTTCAGTATCAGAATTCAGGCGCCACAACATGGACATTAGCGGGGTCTTACTTTCAAGTTAATCCCATTAAAGTAATTGTAGAAGAGGCTCCTATTCAAGCAGATCCCTATGAAGTAAATAACGACGTGCAAAGTGCCTATAAGATTAATTTCACCTATACCAATAATCAATCTTCTTGGAATACCAACATTTCTAATATTCACCAAGAAAGCGATGTGGATTATTTCAAAATCGATTTCGATGAGACGTATCAATATACCCTCGATGTGAAAGTAAGCGATATAAATAAGACATTCAATGGTAAATCGTATGGTCTAGACGCTCGATTTTCACTTTCCGACGACGGTGTGTTCTGGTCGTCTACCTTCGCAAATGAAATGACACAATCGTTGAAAGTCAATGGTGCCAATAAAAAATACGTACTTGTTCGTGTGGTGCCTGCTTTTGCTGGACTTACAGGCGATTATGATTTGAATATCAGTATATCTCGTGAAAATACCGCCTCTGTCGAGACCTTATCGCCACGATTTAATGTTTATCCCAATCCGAGTTCAACCCGTATAAAAGTGTTGTCGAATCAAATACTCGAAAATGCCGATTACGAAGTGGTTAGCATTAGTGGGGCTGTTATGCTAAAGGGTCATTTGGAGAGTAATAGAGAAATTAACATCGAATCTATATCTGCAGGGATGTATTTCCTGAATATTAAGTCTTTTTCAAATAGTCAAT
>JBIKIM010000245.1:0-3188 GCA_044361605.1 Bacteroidia bacterium
AATTTTTTCCCTAACGGACAGCGTTTATCGCGGTTTACCATGTATACAGACCCCAAAACGGGTAATTCCTATTATGAAGGACCTTATCAATCCTATTATCAAACAGGTTGGTTGAAAGAAGAAGGATTTTATAAAAAAGACAAGCCCTTTTGGATGCTGCCTTACACCGAAAAAGGCCTTTCGGGCGATACCATTTTTTACGAGTATCAAGAAACGGGGAATTCGGAAAACGAGCCCGTGAATATTCCGTAAAAATTACTTTTTCATAACTTCTGCACAACGGGTTTTCTCAAGGTCCGAATGACGTAATTTTGGTCTATTCGTATGCCCTCATTTTCACATTTACACGTACATACCCAGTATTCATTGCTCGATGGAGCGGCTGATATTAAAAAGTTGATAGCCAAAGCCAAAGCCGATAATATGCCGGCAGTGGCTATAACCGACCATGGCAATATGTTCGGAGCGTTTGACTTCTACGTGGAGAGTACCAAACAAGGCATAAAACCGATTATTGGATGTGAGTTTTACATGGTCCACGATCGCTTCGAAAAGTCGTTTGGACAAGGTAAAAAAGACAAACGCTACCACCAGCTGTTATTGGCCAAAAATGAAGCGGGATACAAAAACCTAAGTAAACTCTGCTCCTTGGGTTACTTAGAAGGCCTCTACAGCAAATATCCCCGAATCGACAAGTCGTTGCTGAAACAGCACTCTGAAGGGCTTATCGCTACTTCGTGTTGTATAGGTGCGGAAATTCCTCAAGCCATTTTATTCAAGGGGGAAGACGAAGCCGAACGGTTGTTCGTGGAGTGGCATGAATTGTTTGGAGACGATTTTTATGTTGAATTACAGCGACATGGATTGAAAAATATCGACAATACCGGCTTGAGTCAAGAGGATATTAATCAAGTGCTAATTCGCTTTGCCCGGAAATACAACGTGTCAATTATTGCCACCAACGACACCCATTACATCGACCAACAAGATGCCAATGCCCACGATATTTTACTGTGCATCAATACCTCAGAATTTCAGGCCACACCCAAAGCCACAAACGAAGAAAGTGGCAAAGGGTATCGGTTTGGATTTCCCAATGAAGAATTTTTCTTCAAAACACAAGAGGAAATGTTGGACTTGTTCAAAGACATTCCAGAAGCCATAGAAAATACGAATTTACTTATCGATACCATCAATACCCCGAACCTTAATCGCGATATTGTATTGCCCAATTATGACATTCCAGAAGGTTTCTTAAACATGAAAGCCTTCTTGCGCCATTTGGCTTTTGAGGGAACTAAAAAACGTTACGGAGGGGTCATTCCTACCTCTGTTTTGGAGCGTTTGGAGTTTGAATTAAATACCATTTGTGAGTCGGGTTACGAAGGATACTTTTTAATTGTTCAAGATTTTACCACCGCGGCCCGTGAAATGGGCGTTTGGGTAGGACCTGGTCGAGGATCGGCCGCAGGTAGTTTGGTTGCCTATGCCTTGGGAATCACCAATGTGGATCCCGTTAAGTACGACTTGCTTTTTGAACGTTTTTTGAATCCCGAACGTGTAAGTATGCCCGACGTGGATATTGACTTTGACGATCAAGGGCGCGACCGAGTGATTGAATATGTCGCAAAAAAATATGGCGAACGCCGAATAGCTCAAATTATCACTTACGGAACCATGGCCGCGAAAAGCGCTATACGTGATGTCGGCCGGGTGTTGCAATACCCCTTACCTCAAACCGATAGATTGGCAAAATTGATTCCCAACAATATGAAATTGAAACAAATATTTCATGTTAACGTAGAAACTCTTGCCAAAGACGACAGCGTCAATTTAAAGCCCGAAGAAATCGATAATGTGCGAGAATTACAGCGCATTTATAATGGAACTGAAGAAGCGACTAAGGTATTGCACGATGCTGAAAAATTAGAGGGCAGCGTTCGAAACACAGGAGTACACGCGTGTGGAATTATCATTGCCTCTCAAGATATCGACGATTTAGTGCCCGTAGCTCGCAGTAAGGATTCTCCTTGGATGCAAGTGCAATACGACGTAACGCAAATCGAAGAGGCGGGTTTGTTGAAAATGGATTTTTTAGGATTGAGTACCCTAAGCATTTTAAAAGATGCCATTAAACTCGTTTTGGAAACCACCGGCGATGTAATTGATATAGAACAAATTCCGCTCGATGATACCTTGACCTACGAATTATTCCAACGGGGCGAAACCAATGGTATTTTCCAGTTTGAAAGCGCCGGTATGCAAAAGTATATGCGCGATTTAAAACCCACGCAATTTGGAGATTTAATCGCTATGAATGCCCTTTATCGGCCTGGGCCGATGAAATACATACCCGAATTCGTAGACCGCAAGCACGGCCGTAAGCCGGTTCTGTATGATTTACCGGAAATGGAAGATTATCTCCGAGAGACATACGGGATTACCGTTTATCAAGAACAGGTAATGCTACTAAGTCAGAAAATCGCAGGATTTTCTAAAGGCAAGGCGGATGTTCTAAGAAAAGCGATGGGTAAAAAGAAAAAAGACATCATCGACAAACTCAAATCCGAATTTATGGAAGGGGCCTTGGCCAAAGGTTATCCCGAAAAAGTGTTGCATAAAATTTACAGCGACTGGGAAGAATTTGCGCAGTACGCCTTTAATAAATCGCATTCCACCTGCTATGCCGTAATTGCGTTTCAAACGGCCTATTTGAAAGCCCATTACCCCGCGCAGTTCATGGCAGCCGTGCTCAAAAGTAATATGGGCGATATCAAGAAAATCACCTTTTACATGGAAGAATGCCAACGGATGGGCATGAAGGTATTAGGACCTGATTTAAATGAAAGTCGCTCGGCATTCACCGTTACCAAAGGGGGTCAGATTCGTTTTGGGATGAATGCCGTAAAAGGAGTAGGAGAGAACGCCGTAGATGAAATCCTGATCGATAGAGATAAAAACGGTCCCTACACCAGCATATTTGAACTCACCGCACGGGTAAACTTACGCGCCGTTAACAAAAGAAACCTTGAAAACATGGCCAAAGCCGGGGTCTTCGATTTCGACGCACGTTACCATAGGGCCCAATATATTGCCACCGATAATCAAGGTAAAAACGGCATTGAACTCGCTGTTCGTTACGGTCAAAAATTGCAAGCAGATAAATTGAGCGGTCAAATGGGTCTTTT
>JBIKIM010000246.1:0-3174 GCA_044361605.1 Bacteroidia bacterium
TCATTTTATTTTACGGGCATTTTCTACTATTAAATCGTAACTGTAACCAGCCCCGAAGTCCTTATTTACAGCCAACACCCCCTTTAACGTTACCACGTGTCCGACAGGGAAAACTTCCTCACTCGTGCACACAAAATCATATGAATCCATACTTCCATCGGCAAGGTGTATCCAATTACGATCCATAATACCCGGATTCACCTTGGTTATTTTCCCGGTTACTTCTATCGATTTATTGGCGTATTTTTTACTATTAGTCACCAATTCTTTTATGGGAACAGACGTTTTAGGGATTGTTACCTTTATATCAGGCCCAGGTGCCGGAGCGGCCGCTGAAGTTTTAGACTCGAGTGACTCGGAACTTGAATACAGGGCAGATACTAATAAAATACGATCAAATGTTCGGTCGAGCTCGGTGCTTTTATAGTCCGTCTTTTCAATGCCTTCATTATACAGATAGGTAGCACCCTCCTTAAAATCACCACCCATAGTGGCCATCCAGTACGTATTAGCACCTTCAATGACCTCACAATACGAATACCGCTCGCCTTTTATATGTTCTTTGATTACAATTTGGTGCACGCTTTTTACAATACCATCAGATGCATGCGAATGTGCCTCCCCCTTTTCAAAAATTCCGGTTTTTTCTGAAGAACCTTCAGA
This sequence comes from Bacteroidia bacterium, assembly GCA_044361605.1. Taxonomy (GTDB): domain Bacteria; phylum Bacteroidota; class Bacteroidia; order NS11-12g; family UBA955; genus VMCP01. The sequence continues at coordinate 664 of JBIKIM010000246.1, forward strand.
ATTAGGCGTTAATTCAACGGTTTGATTGCACGACATTAGGGCAATTCCAACATAAAAAAAGTAATTTGTTTTCATTTTAAAATCGTTTGTTAAGTGTAAGATACATTAATAATTGCTGCTGCTGTTGTTGAAAATCGTACTCTACAAAGGCATCTAATTCGTAGCGGTTTTTTAAAGGGATGGATGTTTGCACCCCCACATAAGATTGATTGAATAAACTTCCCAAAGTATAGCGCCTGGTGAAAAGCACGCTGCGATAAAACGCGGTTATGTCCCACCGATTGAAGGCTTGCCTCAATCTTAATGTTTGCTGTGTATTTTGCCAAATTCCATAATCCACAGCACTGAAACGATAACTCAAACTGCTCCCTTTCCAAAATAAACGCCGTTGGTCTATGTTGAAGCCTCCCATGAACATGGAATTGGAATTTTCCCGTTGCCGAATGGTCGCATGAAAACCCCAATGGGTGTTTTTTCCTGCCTTGTACTGCAATCGGGTGCGCCATCCTTGCTGCGACTCTCTGTCTATAAGCGCATCGATTGAAATCCGATCGTAACTGTTCCAGAATATCCAAGGCAATCGGGTATCGTAAGAGCTAAAAATCGACCATTTCTCATTCAATCTTATACGACCCGAAACAAATACACTTTGCATGCGGTGCCCAGACCAACCATTGGTGGCATCACCTTCTAACATAAAAAACAAATTGCCCTTAGGGGTATAAAATGAACCTTGAGACACCCATAACCTGCGGTCTAATAAACCCTTATAGTATTGATCGAACCAACCCGCACCCATATGCCATTTCAATTCCTTGTTCTGCCGAGAAAATTGCGCATTTAAACCGTATATAGGGCGATCTGGGTTAAGGCCATAATTGATTAAGTTAGGGCTTAGGCCCGTTACTGCGCCTAAAGTTAAACCGCCTTTAACATAGGTCAAATTCATGGCATCTAAGGCCCCTACACTGCTTAAACCAGGCTGAAATCCCCTGCCTAAACGCACACTCCAATTCGAATTCATTTGGTAATCCAAATTCGCTTGGAAAATATTAAATCGACCCCATTTCGGATAGGTACTTTCTGAAAACTCGGAACCAAAATGCTGATAATTTCCGGTTACCGTTACCGACAAAGGAAGCGCAGGCGTGTTGGATTTCCCCTGAATAGAAAAACGAACAAATTGTCGGGTTAAACTTCTATTTGCCTCCGACAAAATAGTTTGATTGTACCGACTCGAAAAACCCAAAATACCATCCCATTCCCATTGCTTTTCTTTTGAAATAATTGGGGAAGGACCCTTTTTTGTGGTATCGGCAAATTGAATCTGCTGATTGATTCCATCTCGTTTCGAGATTTCTTTCTCGTTATTGTATTCCTTCCAATAAACATACGCCAACGTATCTCCAATCTTGATTTCTGTAGTGGCGATCCGTTTATTTATGCTTGAAATAGACGACTTTTTTATTACCTGCAATGCCGGCAAACCTTTAAAATACAAGGTATCCGAAACGTTTAAATTTAGGGTGTTCGAAAATCGAACATACACATGTTCATCGGAAACATAACTGACCACCCCCGATTGCCTTAGCTGTGCAGATACGGGTGGAAAAATCCCAAAAAAGAACCATAAAACTATTCTGAACCTTTGGGATGACATTCGAAACAGGCTTGACTTTGATAAACATATCCCTTTACATCATCGTGTTCATCGGCCAAGTCTCGGGGGTCGTTATGTTCATGACAATCGATGCAACTGAATTGAGAAAAATTATTGGGATTGGTATGACATTCGGTACATGAAGACCACGCCCCTTTATGATTGCCCGAATAAATCGGGAAAAAATCTTGATCGTGATCGTCGTACAGCGCGGGCTTCCAGCCAGGTTGTGTGCTATGACATGTGGTACAGTCAGTCGGAAATCCTAATTGCTTATGATTGGGACTTAATGCCGCATCATAGTCTTTTTGATGGCAGCTGATACATTCCGAATTGGCTTGTTGATAGGGTTGGTTACTATGACAATCGATGCAACTAACCCCGGAATGGCCTCCCGTTAACGGGAAAAAGTAATGGAAAAACTCAGAATTCCAAACCGCCGACATGGGGGAATGGCATTCGATACAATCGGTACTATATCCCAATTCTTTGTGACTTGGACTCGCCGTGGTTTCGTAATCTTTCATATGACAATCGGAGCAACTACCCGCCATACGATCCCAAACCAACGAGTTGGCTGATTTATGGCAATCAACACACGAAACCACCGCATGTGCGCCTTCTAATAAAAAACCGTTCTCCGCGTGCACCTCAGAAAGGTCGTTGACAAGCCAATTGTTCTCATTATGACAGCGCTTACAATCGTCGCCTACGCTCATTTCGTGAACGTCTAAATGACAATTAATGCAGGCTTCCCCTAATCCCTTAAAATTCAATTTCTCATGGCATTTTTTACAATCAATTTTACCGTGCTGCCCTTCTAAGGGGAAGCCCGTTTCACGGCTGTGATC
>JBIKIM010000247.1:0-3167 GCA_044361605.1 Bacteroidia bacterium
TGATCGAAGGTGTTCAGTGTTCATTCGGTAACGATGATGCATTCGAATGGTTTGGTGGTACCGTAAATTGTAAGAAAATTATTTCTTACAAAACAACTGACGACGATTTTGACACCGATTTCGGTTACAGAGGTATAGTTCAATTCGGTATCGCTGTTCGTGATACTGCTTATTTTGATTTAAGTTGGAACGCTGCTTCAGGCGCTTCTACTTCAGAAACTTTTGAAAGTGATAACGATGCTGCCGGTTCTGGTAAAACTCCTTACACAGCAGCTATTTTCTCGAACATTACCTGTGTAGGTCCTGTGGATTTAGATAAAACTCACGCCGATTTAACTTCAACACAAAGAGGTGCTTTCCGCAGAGGTGCGCGTATTCGCAGAAACAGTCGTTTGAGTATTGTGAATTCTATTATTATGGGATACAGAAACCAAATTATGTTCGACGGTGACAGTACCATTATAGCCGCAGGTGTTAAAGCAGGAACAATTAACGACAAGAGTAATTTATTTAGAAACAACTACATCACAAACTCAAAAGCTGCTGCTGCCGCTTCTGCAACAAATAATGGTATTGCAGAAATATCTGCAGGAAATCTTGTTTCTACTTTAGATGCATGGCTCAAGTTGAGCGGTAATGCCAATATGATTGATAAAGCCGATTACAAAACCGGGCTAATTTTAGTAGATCCTAAAAATTCAACCGCTCCTGATTTTCGTCCAGTTTCCACTAATACAGATTTAATTGGAACAAGCGATTATACAGCTAAATTGTTAGATAACGCTGGAACATTCACTATCTGTGATGAATTCACAACCAACCCAACTTCAATAACTGTAAAATCAGGTTCTGATGCTTTATTTAACGTTTCTTTCCCTGATTCAGATGCTAAATATACTTGGCAGTTGAATAATGTCAATACTGTTGACGGTATCAACTTAGTTGGTTCAACTAATGATACTCTTTTAGTAAAATCTGTTACTATGGCTAACAATGGTGAGTTATACCGTTGTGTTGCAAACACCCGCTTTTGTAACGTTACTAGTACCGAGGCAAAATTAACCACTTTGTACAAGGCGTGTACCCTTATCACTACTCAACCTAGCAACACCGACCTAACCGTAGGTAGCGATGCTAAATTCAGTGTAGTTGCTAACGATAAGGATGCTAAATTTACATGGGGTTCTGATTTAGATTTAGGTATGCAAAATTTACCTGCAAACGCAGCTAAATACGTAGGTACAGAAACTAATAACTTAACCGTTAAAGGTATTTCTTTAAGAAACCACAAACAACCGTTCCGTGTTATCGCGTTCACAAACGTATGTATCGATACATCCAATACTGCTTTGATTTCTGTAGTTGACTCTTGTATTTCTTTCAAAAGCGTTAAAGTAACAGATACTTTGGTTGTTCGTTTCTCAGTAAAAGTGGCTAACGTAGACAAAGGACAGTTGGTAAAGGTTTATCCTAATCCTGCTCAAGACAAATTGACCATCGATAACGGAAACTTCACTGATTTCTCTGGTTACACAGTGAATGTCTACAACACAATTGGTTCAGTAGTTTACACTCAAAACATCAATCAGCAAGTTTATAGCATCGATCTAAAAACTTGGGGTGCATTAGGTGTATATCGCTTAGAAGTGTTAGACAAAACAGGTGCAAAAGTTGCCGTTAAGTCAATCATTTTAAACTAAAATTTCAATAACAATAACAAAAAAGGCGCCTATTGGCGCCTTTTTTGTTTAGCGTAGTTTTTACATTAAACGAGTTACTAGAGATAATAACCATAATCTAAATCAAACCCTATTAGTTCCTAATGTCTAAACGCAAGGTAGCGGTGCCAAAAAAAATCCCAATTCATTTAGATCATGAATTGGGATTTTTATTATAATGGTATGTTGAATTTACTCCACCGTAACACTTTTCGCCAAATTCCTCGGCTGGTCTACGTTACAACCGCGCATTACCGCAATATGATAGCTCAATAACTGTAAAGGAATGGTATTAACCAAGGGACTTAACGCCTCCATGGTTTCGGGCACTTGAATCACATGGTCGACTAACTTATTTAACGTATTATTACCTTCCGTTACCACCGCGATTACCTTGCCTTTGCGCGCCTTAACCTCCTGAATATTACTCACCACCTTCTCGTAGTGCTCGCTGTTCGTGGCAATCACCACCACTGGCATATCCGCGTCGATCAACGCTATTGGTCCGTGTTTCATTTCTGCCGCAGGATATCCTTCAGCGTGAATGTAACTAATCTCTTTTAGCTTCAAAGCGCCTTCCAACGCTACCGGGAAGTTATACCCGCGACCCAAATACAAGAAGTTTCTAGAATCTTTATAGGTTTCAGCCAATTTTACAATTTCGTCGTTCAACAACAAGGCCTTTTCAATTTTCTCTGGAATTTCTTCTAAGGCCGTCATTACCTTCGAAATTTCCGCATTGCTCATCGTTTTACGCGCCTTGGCAATTCCCAATGCGAGCAATGTTAAAACGGTAACTTGACTTGTAAATGCCTTCGTGCTGGCAACCCCAATTTCCGGACCTGCATGGGTATAGGCTCCCGCATCGCTCAAACGGGGTATGCTACTGCCCACCACATTACAAACTCCAAAAACCGTGGCGCTTTTACGCTTGGCTAAATCCATCGCCGCCAAGGTATCGGCCGTTTCTCCACTTTGAGAAATTGCCATTACCAAATCATCGGAATACAATACTGGATTGCGGTAACGGAATTCAGACGCATACTCCACTTCTACTGGCAAACGGGCAAAATCTTCAAACAAATATTCGCCTACAAGACCAGCATGCCAACTCGTTCCACAACCAATTAGAATCAAACGTTTAATATTAGCTAGCTGTTCGGAATATTCTTCCAAACTGCGCATATGAAACGCCCCTGTAGTGGCATTAAATCGACCTCGGTAACTATCAAAAATAGAGCGGGGTTGCTCGTAAATCTCTTTCAACATAAAATGATCGTAGCCGCCCTTTTCTAACAACTCCAAATTCATCTCCAACTCGTGTACATAAGGCACTTGCACTACGTTGTCGATGTTTTTGATAATCATTTCCTTGTTTTCAACAATAGCGATTTCGCTATCCTTCATGTAAATGACCTTTTTGGTGTACTCCGCTAAAGGCGTAGCATC
>JBIKIM010000248.1:0-3160 GCA_044361605.1 Bacteroidia bacterium
ATATCCTCTGCTTCCGAAATAGCCTCTACGACTTTGCCCGTTTCAATTTGACCCGCGGGAGAAAATTTCTGTAAGCCCTTAAATCCGAATAGCATTCCTTTATTTGTAAACAGAATCTAAGTCAGGCGCATTTTCCATGCCTTCTTTGGCAGAAAAACCAGTGCGGCGTTCAAAGTCAAATAGACCTGCAATTATGTTACTGGGGAATCGACGTACCTTTTTATTGTAAGTAGCAACGGCTTCGTTGAAGTCGGTACGAGCCGTACTGATGCGGTTTTCTGTGCCCGCCACTTCGTCGTTTAACTTTTGAAATTGAGGAATCGATTGAAGTTCGGGGTATTTTTCAACTACCACCATCAAGCGGGATAGGGTACCGTTTAATTTGGATTGTGCCGCTTCGAATTGCTTGATATTGTCGGCATTCAATTTGCTGGCATCAATATTCATATTAGTGGCTGAAGCACGCGCCGCTACCACGTCTTTAAGGATATTGCCTTCGGTACTTGCCGCTTTTACTACGGTTTTGGCCAAATTTAGAATTAAATCACCGCGACGTTGGTACTGTGTTTCCACATTGTTCCACGCTTTTTCAACTTCTTCATCGGTGGTTACCATTCCATTATAGGTATTACAACCCATGAAAAATAACAAAAAAAATGTGCCAACAACGGCCAATAAGATAATAGTACTGCGTTTCATAAATAATTGAATACAAATATACGTGAAAAGGATTCTTTTAATCGTTGATTTACGTCTGAGAAATCAACTTTTTCGTTCAACTCCTTAGAAATGCTACTAACGCCTTTATCGGCTATTCCGCAGGGTACAATGTGTTGAAACATAGATAAATCAGTAGATACGTTCAAAGCCAAACCGTGCATGGTAATATACCGACTGCTTTTGATTCCGATGGCCGCAATTTTGCGTTCGTTGGGTCCGTTGATATCGATCCAAACGCCAATTCGGTCCGCAATCACCCCCGCAGCAATACCATATTGATTCAAGACGTCGATAATGCAGGTTTCGATTAACGCAACATACCGTTTCAACCCAATTTGAAGGACTTCTAAATCGAAAATAGGATAGGCAACGAGCTGTCCAGGTCCGTGATACGTAATATCGCCCCCGCGTTCGATTTCAAATGTTTGCGCATTCAAAGCCTTTAATGCATCCGGACTTGCAAGTAAATGATTTTTTTGAGCGTGCTTGCCAAACGTATATACATGAGGGTGTTCCACGAAAATTAAATGATTCTCGGTCGGTTCACCCGCTCGTTTTCTGTCAATATTTTCTTCGAATAAGCGCCGTTGTAATTCCCACACATCTTGGTAGCTTGCCAAGCCTAATTGGTGAAATTTGCAAATATTCATGTCGCAAAGTTACGCTTCATTGGCGGCATCTTTCTTTTGGGGGACGTATTTTTGTAGGCGGCGCAACGTTCAGCCGAGGAACCGTTGAGAACGCCGCTAATGGCATAACAAAAAAGCGAATGGGGCTAGAAAAAGGATTGAGTAAAAGGGCGCAGGGCGAACAAGCCGAACAACGGGCACAATTGTGGTTCAAACGGAACGGTTATGCGATTAAGCATACCAATTGGTATCACGAACACAAAGAAATTGATTTGGTGGTAGAAACTGAGAAATATCGCGTTTTTGTGGAAGTCAAATACAACAATGCCGATTCGGTAATTTTCCCTGAATCAAAGGTGCACAAACAAAAACAAAAATTTTTACAGCAATGCGCACGATCCTATCAATTTAAATTCCCTACCCATAAAACCATTCGGTTTGATATCGTTTCAATTACCCAGAGTGCCTTTTCAATTCAAATTTATCATATAAAAGATGCCTTTTTCGGCCGATACTCATACCGCCAATCGCATCGTTTGTCTCATTTTTGCGACATTGATTTCAATGTCAATCGCTTTTAGTCTTTCTTTGCACTTAATGAAAAAGTATCTATCCATAGTAGCGACCTTTTGTTTTATTGCGTTTTCAACCGCTCAACACACGTGTGGAACCGATTGGTATAACGAACAACTACAACACAAGAATTCGCAAACTAAAGGACTCGAATTGTATCATAATCAAGCTATTAAAGCGGGAGCACATCAACCTACTGATGAGGTTCAAAAGCGCGCGGCGACCTATACCATACCGGTGGTATTTCACGTAATTCATACCAATGGCAGTGAAAATATTTCTCGCGAACAAGTGCTCGACCAATTGCGCATCTTGAACGAAGATTTTAGTAATACCAATGCCAACAGAGTCAATTTACGTTCTAATTTTAAAAATATTGTCGGGGTAGGTGATATTGAATTCAAGTTGGCTTCTATAGATCCTTCTGGCAATTGTTTTGACGGCATCAACCGAATTTACTCCACTGCGGGCGTCGATATGGATATGGACGATGAGCCTGTGAAAGATTTAGCGTATTGGAACTATAGAAAGTACTTGAATATCTGGGTGGTAACGAATATCGAAAGTGGTTCGGCCACGGGTACTGTTTTGGGATATGCGGTCTTTCCATGGACTTCGAGTTTCAATAAAGACGGCATTGTGATCCGACACGACCGAGTGGGCTCTATTGGCACAGCCTCGAATACCGATGACGGGCGCACGCTTACCCATGAATTGGGACATTGGTTGGGTTTGTATCATACCTTCCAAGGTGGATGTAACGATGGAGATGAATGCGATGATACGCCACCAGTGGCAAGTACCTTTACCAATGCAAGCTGTCCAGCAAACGGCAATTCCTGCAGTAATGACAATCCTAATTTACCCGATATGTGGGAGAATTATATGGACTATTCCAATGGGAGCTGTATGAGTGCCTTTTCAAAGGAACAAGTGGCGCGTATGCACTATTACTTGAAAAATTTGCGTTCTACTATTTATGGAAATGCCAATTTGCTTTCTGTGGGCGTCTTAAAACAAAATACCAAACCCACTGCCGCATTCAATTCCAATACCCGAGTGGTATGCGCGGGTCAACCCGTTAATTTTTACGATTTAAGCTGTAAAGGCAATGTTACGGGTCGCTTGTGGACATTCACAGGGGCGCAGCAAACGACTTCCAGCCTAGCCAATCCTGTGGTTACTTATAGCAAACCGGGAACTTATGCCGTAAAACTTCAGGTAGAGAACAATTTTGG
>JBIKIM010000019.1:0-9166 GCA_044361605.1 Bacteroidia bacterium
TCTGAATGACTTACGTTCTCTATTTTTGGAGATACCTCTTTAGAGGCACTAAGCGTTGTCATATAAAACAGCGCGAAAAACAAAGTCAGGAACAATTTTCCAAAACTGACACCTCTATTAGTACATTGATTTTCAGGCATTTGTATTTTTGTTGAGCTTTTCCGAATCGGGGCGCAAGTTAGTACGCATTTCTAAAATATCAAAGAAAAGAAAGAAAAGAAACGTAAGTCCGAAAGCAATCACAAAATGCAACGAAAATTTAGGGGTATTAAAGAGACTAATAACGAGAAAGATAAGGACAAAAAACAGGCGAATCATAGAGCCGATCATCAAGCGGCGAATTTTTTTATTTTCCGACATGTTTTTATCGTGGTGGGTGAAGTAATGCACCATAACGAAGAGGCTACCCAAATAAGCCACCCCTACAAATGCAATGGGTGCTAATTGCGCTTGAAAGAGCCAATTTGCCAAAAACAAGCTCGTCATAATAAATAGGGTAAGCACGATTGCTTTTATCGCGTAGGGTTTCATTTTTTTACCTCAAGGGATTTAAATACACGGTACAGAGAAATTCCTATAGATCCTAAAGATCCAATAACGGTGGCAAGGGGAAATCGCATTTGTGTTTTTTGATCGATATAACGACCTAAAAAAGTCCCTGCCACAATAGTAACAATCATTTGCATTGCAAGCCCTGTGTAGGACATGAAACTACGATTCTGATTCTGGGGCGTTGTTTTCACGGCGTTTCGGTGTGGGTGATTTCATTTCAGCCCCCATTTTACAATATCCATTAAAAACACCCCCTTGTTCGATTATAATCTGACGGGTGTGAATATCTCCATGGACCTTGGAAGTTCCATGTAATACGGTTGTTTCTTCGGTAATAATATTGCCTTTAACCGTGCCTGAAACACTCACATTTGCAGCTGAAACATCACCAAGGACACTCCCCGTTTCTCCAACTACCAACTTCTGCCCAACTTCCATATGGCCTTTAACGGTTCCGTCAACGCGTATATCACCAGAACATTGGATATTTCCAGTAATTATCGTACCAGATCCAATTAGGTTTAGCAGAGCTTGTGGTGCCAAACTGCTTTTGTTTTTTGATTTTCCACTTCCTAACATGGTTTTGTTTCGATTAATGTGAGGCAAATATACCCAATCCTTTTAACAGATTAATGTTATAAAAAAAGGAAATGTGTGTTTCCAACAATTCTATTATTGCCCTCTTACGGAAGTTGAGTCGTATGGCTTTTCGTTTTCAGACAGTAAATCGTTCAGAACCTTCGATTTTTGGTTGCGAATTTCGATTTGTTTTTTTATGTCGTTCAATTCCTGATTCAACCCAATGAGTTCTTGTTTGTCGCTGCCACTAAGTCCGTTAGGCAGCACATTTCGCAGGGGTGTGTAGGCGTAGAGGAAGTAAGAAATTAAGGCGATTATCAAAAAAAGACCACTGAAAATACTTAATGTGTTGAGCAAATTAATTTTTACGGAAGCAATTTCTGCGAAAGATTCATCGTTCATTAAAACCAAACGGTGTTTATTCCGAAGTTTAGAGATAATTTTGTTGCTATTGGGCTTCATGTAGGGAATCGTTTAATTCTGTGTCAAATATTTCTCCAAAAATACCGTTTTTACCACATAAATCTATGAAATTTGCGTTTATCAGAGCGCTACGCCCGTTTAAAATTGCAATCGGCTTATTGTGGGTTGTTTCTTTCACTTCATGTGGGAATGAATCGTCATGGAGTTACAAGGCGTGGCATAATACCTTAGCGCATTACAATATATTTTTCAACGGCGAACAAAAATGGATCGAGACCTACCAAGCCGTGCGTGAGGGCTATAAGGATGATTTTCGCAAACCCATCAATCTATTCAATTATGGCACATTAGAGTCACTCCAAGGCAATTTAGGGGCCATGGATGAAGTGGTTAAAAAGGCCAGTACTATGATCGATAAGCATCCCAAAAGCAAGTGGGTAGATGATGCATACCTTTTAACCGGTAAAGCATATTTATTCAAAGGCGATGCGATAGCGGCGGTAAATATCTTCGATTTTGTGGCCAGTCAATATCCAGACCCCAAAATGCAATTTCAAGCAAAATTATGGTCGGTAAGGGCCCTTTTGCTTCAGGGTAAAATTATTGATGCCGAAGCTTTAGCCGCCAGTATCATGAAAAATCCAAAGCTCCCTAAAGAATTGTTGCATATGGCTCAATTCAGTCTAGGAGCCATTTACCACCAACAAAAAAAATACCAGCAATCGGCCGAACTTCTGCAGCTTGCCCTCCCCCGCTTAAAGGATCGCATGGATCGATACAGAACCTATTTTGCCTTAGGTCAGGCCTATCAAAAAACGGGAGATTATACAAAAGCTGAAAAATGCTACGCCCGAGTACCCCGATTCAATCCGCCTTATGATATTACGTTTAACTCCCAAATAGAGCAAGTCAGCATTTTATCAGCACAGCAGCGCGATTTCGTTAAGGCAAATAAAATCCTGAATCGGATGCTCAAGGACGATAAAAACGTGGAATTTAAAGGTCAAATTTATTACCGTATGGCGCTCAATGAGTTGGATGCTGCCAATACCGAAAAAGCTATATTAACACTGAAAAAATCGATCATTGAATCTGTTATTGATAAAAATCAAAAAACCACCTCGTATCTTAAAATAGGCGATATATACTATCAGCAGCGCGCCTATAGAGATGCGGGCATATACTACGATTCGGCCAATCGTGTTTTGGATGAAACCCATCCCGACTTCGAATTGATATTAGCTAAAAATCAAATAGTTACCGACTTACTCGAGCATCTCGTTCGGATTACGCAGAACGACTCATTCTTACGCTTAGCTCTTGATGAAGACTTCCTAAAGGAAAAAATAAAAGCCGCCAAACGAGAAGAGAAAGAGGCCGCCGAACGTGCCAAGGAAATGCTCAACAGGGCAAAAAACAACCCGGCACCCAATCCGTTTCCTTCCAATCCCGGGATGCCGATGAATCCAAATTTAAGTGGTGGTAATACGGGTGGAAGTTCCTTCCCTTTTTATAATGTTGTTACGCGCAAAAACGGCATTGTCGAATTCAAACGGTTATACGGAGAGCGACCCAATGTAGATTTCTGGAAATATGCCAGCAAAATGCAACAATCCAATCTAGGAGATCCTAAAAACACGGATAAGGTAGAAAATCCCAATTCAGACAGCAGCGATTCTAAGCGTATTGCGCTTAACGATCGATTGAAAAACATAGCCCAAGAGGACCGAAAATATTACGAGAATATACCTTTTGAGCGCGAACAGCAGGAAAAAATGCGTAGTGAAATCGAGGTCTCCCTTTTTGAATCGGCTGGCATTTATGCCAATAAATTGAATGAAAATGAAACCGCACAAAACCAGTATATCACGCTATTAAATCGTTTTTCTAAATCTGACTATGTACCGCAAACTTATTACGAACTAGTCAAAATATACCGAATTGAAAATCAACCATCTTTAGCTCGCATGTACACGGATACCCTGAAAGCTCGTTTTCCAGAAAGTATCTATTTGCGAATGCTTGAAAATCCAGATGCGGTGATTACCAATCAAAATACCCAATCTGAGAGCTATGCGACCATCCAAAACAAGTACGATTCTATGGTTTTGGCCTATCAATCAAAACGCTATTCAGAAGCCATTGCTATTAAGTTAAGTGCCGATAAATCCTTTTCTGGGAATAGCCTACAACCTCGGTTCGATTATGTTTACGCCCTATGTTTATTGCGTAGTGACTCGCTCAAGGCGCTACAAAGTTTGAAGCAAATTGTATTAGATTATCCCCGCACAGATGTGAGCGACCGCTCAAAAAGCTTAATTGAAGCTTTAGAAAGGCGCCGCAATACATCCTTGCCTGATTCGTTGCAAACCACGTCTAACCCATCCAATATTTTTAGTGTTCCCGATGTAAATGTGAAGCTTGACGCCTTGGTAATAATCCCAAAAGAATCCAATGTGAACCTCACAAAAGCACTAATTAGCGACCTTAATAAAAAAGAATTCTCTTTTGACAATTTGGTTGTAGGCCGACATATTCCGTTGAGCGAATCCTACATAATTTTGGTGGAAAATTTCGTGAGTGCCGAAAAAACCCGCTTTTACGGTCGTATTTTAAATCAGCAAACCGACCAATTTAATAGTAAGGGCATTTTCAAATATCAAGTGTTGAGTATCTCTCCAGAGAATCTTCAAAGACTGGTTAAATCGCAAAACTTAGAGGCTTATATCGATTGGTATAAAGCCCAAGATAATTAAATCAAATCGCTTCATTCACCGCTGCACAAGGATTTTAAACAACGCAACTTTTTATTGGTCTAAGTGAGGTAAAAGATTTCAAAATACCCCGTATATTTGAAGGTCAATCCTCGTCCCTTCATGAATTTTTATCCCAAACTCTGGTTATCATTTTTCGGCCTCATCATCGTAGCATTACTTTTCTTTACAGGGGTTTCTTTCGGACTTCTGGGAGATATGCCTGAGATCGACGATTTAGAAAATCCTAAAAATGCGTTGAGCTCAGAAATTATTGGAAGCGACGGCATCGTAATTGGTAAGTTTTTTTTAGAAAACAGAACCAATGTCGCTTTTGAAGAAATAAGCCCCTATGCCATTAACGCCCTCATTGCCACCGAAGACATTCGTTTTTACGACCACTCCGGAATTGACTTTCGGGGAACGTTACGTGCTTTTGCCAGCTTCGGAAGTGATGGCGGCGCGAGTACCATAACCCAACAACTCTCAAAAAATCTGTTCAGTCGTTTCGAAGGTCCTAGTGGTAAAATAGGCCGAATTCTTCAAAAATTCAAAGAGTGGGTCATTGCCGTTGAATTGGAAAAACGCTACACCAAAAAAGAAATCTTGGTCATGTATTTGAATACGGTGCCTTTTTCGGGAATCTCCTTTGGAATTGATGCCGCATCCAAAGAATTTTTCAATAAACGTCCGCTGCAATTGGATATAAATGAATCGGCCACGCTGATAGGCATGTTAAAGGCGAACTGGAAATACAACCCAAAATACAATACGGAAAGTTCACAAGCCCGACGCAATGTAGTTTTGTCTCAACTGACTAAATATAATTATTTAAGCAAGGATTCCTTCGAATTGCTTAAAGCCATGCCCATAACGTTGCGCTACCGTTCTGCGTCGAGCTTAGGAATGGCTCCTTATTTCAAGACCCATTTGGGCAACGAACTTAAAGATTGGTGCAAGGAACATGGATATAATTTATACCGAAGCGGTTTGAAAATTTATACCACTATCGATTCCAAAATGCAAGCGGCGGCAGAAGACGCTGTAAGCAAGCACATGAGTGCGTTTCAACCCCAATTTGTTAAGTCATGGGGAAAAGACCTTCCTTGGAGATACATTGCCAATCGTGCGGTTATACCGAACTATATCGAAGATGCCTTGCGGAAAACACCTCGGTATATAAATCTTAAAACAGAGATGGGATACAGCCATGAGCGTTGTATTTCTGAATTGAAAAAGCCTGTAAAAATGACCATTTTCAGCTGGTCTGGAGATAGAGATACCCTTATGAGTCCCTACGATAGCATGGCTTATATTAAAAAGGTATTACACGCTGGATTTATTGCCGTTGACCCAAGTACGGGTTATGTAAAAGCATGGGTTGGTGGCATTAACCACCAACATTTCCAATACGACCATGTGAATCGCCGCGCAAAAAGACAAGTAGGCTCTACGTTTAAGCCCATCATTTATGCAACCGCTATTGACATTAATAAGTTCACGCCGTGCACAGAGTTCCCCCGAGAGCGAACCGTTTTTATCTCCGGTGGAAAAGAATGGTCGCCGAAAAACTTTGATGGAAAAGAGGGCGGTATTTGGCCTATTTGGAAGGGATTGGCCCTCTCCGACAATCTCATTACTGCCCAAATTATGAAATCTTTAGGCGAAAATGGTCCCGATTTGGTGGTACAATTTGCCGAACGCGTAGGTATCGATAAAAATCAAGTCCCCCGAGTGCCTTCTATTGCGTTAGGAACCGTTGAACTTTCACCGTTTGAAATGGCGTCTGCTTACAGTGCGTTTGCGAACAAAGGATTGTGGATCGAACCCACTTATATAACGAGAATAGAAGACAAAGATGGCAACGTAATAGAAGAATTTGAAACGCCCAAACACGATCAAGTTCTCGATGCCGAAAAGGCATACACGATGCTGCAAATGTTAAAGCGCGTGGTAGACCGTGGAACAGCATTTGGTATGAAAGGCCGATTCGAAATTGAAGGCGATATTGGCGGTAAAACGGGAACAACCCAAGGCGCTGCCGACGGCTGGTTTATGGGGGTTACCCACGATTTAGTTTGTGCCACTTGGGTAGGTGCCGACGATCCGAGTGTGCGCGTACGCTACTCCAGTATGGGTCAAGGCAGTCAAATGGCAATGCCCATCTTCGGAGCTTTTATGCACACACTCCAACACGATAAATCAATTAAATATGTCGCGAAACCTTTTGAAATCCCAACAGGAATGGATATTGGGGCCCTGTTTGATTGTGCCAAACAGAACAAACCTAAGGCTAAAATTGGTGGTGATTTGAACGTAAATGGACTTGGAGACTAATTTTTAAGGAAAGTAATTGTAAGAGTCCATATTTTTTGTTATTTTTGCAGTCCTTTAATAAAATATCGATTATGAAACCCGAAATACATCCAGGATCTTACCGTAAAGTGGTATTCAAAGACATGAGTTGCGATTTTTCTTTTATCACCCAAAGTTGTGTTGATACCAAAGAAACTATTTTATGGGAAGATGGAAATGAATACCCATTATACAAATTGGAAATTTCATCTGCCTCACACCCTTTCTACACAGGTAAGCAGAACCTTATTGATACCGCAGGTCGTATCGATAAATTCCGCAAGCGTTACGCTAAAAACTAATTATACACGTTCTCGTGTTTTTATACAAAATCCCTCTACACGAGGGATTTTTTGCGTTAGTTATTACCCTTCTACAGGCCCCTATTCTACGTATCTAATGACTGGTGTTTTTATTAAAGCGAATCTCCGTAGCACATACTTCCCTTCTACAGGCCCCTATTCTACGTATCCAATTACGGGTGTTTTTAATAAAGCGAATTTCAGGGAAACATTTTAGCGGGTCCAATACGTAAATATGCGATGCACACCATCCACTTTTGAAAACGGTTCCATCGGTATTCACGTCCACTTCCGAAATTTAGTCCTAAATTTGTTACATGGAATTACGTTTTTTTGAAAATCCAGCTGATGCCTCGCTGTTACCCTTAACTGCCACCCGACCTCCTGCTGCCTTGCGCGTTGGAATTCGCAGCATTGCTGAAAAATGGTTGGCGGTGCTACCCGCAAGCTCATTTGGTTTTTTAACCCGTTCCTATTTGCAAAAACGCTATCCCGACATTCAAGCCCAACTGCATATTTCGGGTAATGTACTACCAAACGATTTACTTGTTGACGCAATTAAAGCGATGGGTAAAGATGAATCCTTGACTCATAAAGGCGATTGTTTGGCGTATACCGGAAGCGGTGAAAAAACGGTTGTTTTTGAAGGCGATGTACAGCGGATTACCAGGCCGTTTCATATTTTCAAGCTCAACGGAGCCCAAATTGCTTACGACTTTAATCAAATCACACAAAACCGCCATAGTTTACCCCTATCTTCCACCAATACGCAAATAGGATCGCACCCCGTATTTTTGGAAGAGGGAGCCGTAGTGGAGTGTTGTATTTTAAATACGAGTAACGGGCCGATTTACGTGGGTAAAAATGCTCAGATTATGGAAGGTAGCATATTACGAGGTCCGATTGCACTCTGTGAAGGTGCCAATATTAAAATGGGCAGTAAAATTTATGGCGATACGACTATAGGTCCTTACAGTAATGTGGGCGGCGAAGTCAACAATGTGGTCATTCAAGGATACAGCAACAAAGGGCATGATGGGTTCTTAGGCAATGCGGTTCTCGGAGAATGGTGTAATATTGGGGCCGATACGAATGCGTCAAATTTAAAAAACACCTACGACGACGTAAAGGTATGGAACTACCAAAGTCAGCGATTCGACAAAAGTGGGGAACAATTTTGCGGGCTTATCATGGGTGATCACAGTAAGTGCGGCATAAATACCATGTTCAATACAGGCACGGTAGTTGGAGTTGGGGCTAATTTATTTGGTGCTGGATTCCCACGGCAATTTGTACCCGACTTCTCTTGGGGAGGCGTTTCTGGATTTGTAACGCACCAGTTGCCCCAAATGGAAAAAACCGCTCAACTTATGATGCAACGCCGAAAGCGTGATTACGATTTGGAAGAACAAGAAATCATACGTGCCGTTTATGAATTTACGGCAGAATACCGGTCTTGGGAACGCGAGGCATCATAGAGACAACCCAAAGTCAATTAATTCAATGTGATTGCGCTGAAGACTCAGCATATCGCGTTGCTCCATTTTTTTCAACAGGCGAGAAATTACTTCTCGCGAGGTATTTAAATCATTGGCGATACTTTGATGGGACACATGCAAGACGGTGGATTTGGCTTTTTGGGCTTCTTTACGAAGGTAAAATTCTAAGCGTTCATCCATGCTTCGAAACGCCACGCTATCGAGCACATCCAATATTTCCTCGAATCGACCGCGGTAGGTATTGATAACAAATTCCTGCCAACTTTTATATTCACGAACCCATTGATTTACTTTGGCCATTGGAATCATTAAAACCTCAGAATCTTCAACAGCTACTCCCATTACTTGGCTTTGCTCTTGATGCCGTAAACACGACATCGACATAGCGCAAGCTTGACCACTTTGTAGGTAATACAAGAAAAACTCACTGCCTTCCTCCCCTTCTCTATATATTTTAATGGCACCACGTAACACGATCATGGCCGAACTCAGATGTTGACCTGTTCGCACTAATACATCGCCCGATTGAACCTCTTTTACTTCACTAAATTCACTGATTTGCTCTAACAAAGCCCATTCAATTTCTGGGAATTTTAATTTTAAATGCTCAGGTGCAATTTTCATAAAACGAATTTCGGGATTTTTCACAAGAGAAACCGACAATTTCGTTTAAGTAAATACTAATTCGGGTATTCTAGAATAG
>JBIKIM010000249.1:0-3141 GCA_044361605.1 Bacteroidia bacterium
CCTGCGCACTTGGGTTTCTTCAACAAAAGGAAAGAAAAGGTCGAAATACAAACGCCTGCGCATAGTCCAATAAAAAGAGGCAATGTGCTTGGTAAGCCACCACGTATTCTCAAACCGCAAGCGTTCGGTTATTTTATGTGTAGGAATAAGCGTTAAATGGTTCATATTTTAACTTATTCCAACAAAAATATGCAAAATAAACAACATATACATTGCTTATTTTATACAAAAATGTAAAAATAAGCAATTTTCACAGCTAAAAATGATCTAATTTTACATGTAGGAATTGACACTAGGCGCAAAAAAAAACCACCCGAGGGTGGCCTTTGTGATTCCGATGGTGAATATCCGTGCAAAATATCTTCCCTTAGTGATTGCAATTTTTTAGCCTAATTATTTCTTTTTCTCCGGTTCCAAATGGGGAATCAAATCCACGCAAAGTGTAGTAAAAGCCTTGTTTAGTGCAATACAGTCGCTGGTACTGTTACTCAGGTGCGGTGTAACCCGAACGCCTCGGATGACTGGGTGTTCGATTCCCACGGTAAATATGCCAAATTGATTCATCAATGTATTGGCTAGTTCAGTGGGCGTATATCCGCTCAAGGACGCTGTGGCTATCGCGCCGCCTCTGCTAAATGGCAATAACGGCGATTGTAGTTTGAATGAGCCACTGTTCATCAAGTCGGTCACGGCATTCATATTGGCCTGATAAATGGGATCGTTCAGAATGCCCAAACCTTTCCCGAAATTCTCCAAAGCTTGCTTATTGCCAATCCACAACAATTTTAGATAGGTAAGGCGATTGTATTTACTGGCACTGCCCAACAATCGGTGAAATTCTATGGCTTTAGCAATGGTTTGTAACGATTGGATAGGGCGGGTTCCCTGATGCTCAAATTTCCGAATATCGGTACGATCGGCACTTACATCGCCCATGAGGGGCCAAATTTCGCGAATGTTTTGCTTTTTTAAGAATAGAAACCCCGCGCCTATAGGGTTACAGAGCCATTTGTGTAGACTTCCCCCGATGGCATCAATACCTGCGTTTCGCAATTCCCACATGTCCAAGGGGGTGTGAGCCACGCTATGAGCGGCGTCTACCACAACGAATATATTGGGATTGATTTTCTTCGCCTCTTGAGTAATTGCTGCCACAGGGATGAGCTGTCCTGTAAGATTAATCATATGCGTGAGGTGCAGCATTTTTGTGCGCGGCGTAATTAATGAGGTGTAGGCGCGGATGATTTCAAGGTCGCTGTTCGGGTTTACCGGAACTTCGGCCACTTTGAGGCGGATAACCCAACGGGCAACGGCTTGTTGAAACGATTCTACCATAGATCCATAGTCTTGGTCGCCAATTACGACCTCATCGCCCGCTTGCCATTGGGTGCCCATGATGATAATATTGAGACTCTCCGTGGTATTACGGGTGAAAGCCACTTCTTCCGGATTCAAACCTTGAAAACCGGCAAACGCATTTCGGGCGACTTCAATGGCTTGGGTTTGTGCCGTTCGCATGAAATGGCTGGTCTGGATATTGATGCTGGTTTCAGCATCAATGTGGTAAGCCAAGGTACCTTGCGGTTGGTGGCTGAAATACCCATTTTCCAGATTAATAAATCCTTTTGGTTTGATAAAATTGGAAGCAACCGGGCCCCAGTATTTCTCATTGTGGGGGGAGTTGGAAATGCCTGACCCTGTAGGAACGATGAATTCAGGTGTTTTTTTACCTTTGGATGGTTTGTTTGAATCAGGGTGGCCGGCCAACGATTGCGGCAATAAAGCAGTGCCAACCGCAGTAGCTCCTAAGGACTGGATGAAATGTTTGCGATCCATCCCCGAAAGATAATAAATTCTTGATTAATTGATTTGGATATACTGCAAACGGAGGGCAAATTTATACACCCGTGATTATTGAACTCCTCTTGGTTTACACTTGTAAAACAAAAAACCCTTCAAACTTTTGAAAATCAAATGTTTGAAGGGTTTTCTTGTGATTCCGCTGGGATTCGAACCCAGGACCCATACATTAAAAGTGTATTGCTCTACCGGCTGAGCTACAGAATCGTTTTCTGTTTTAACAAAATGTTATCGTTTTAACAGGGTGCAAAAATAGAACTGATAATTGTAAAATGCAACACCTTTCATGAAAAAAACTTCAAGTATGTGTGATGTGTTTTTATTAGTTGTGCGCCCAAAGCATTTAACATGCTGAGCATCTTCGGATTAAAATCACCAATCCACGAAAGCTCCATCCGCTTAAATCGACTTATTTTTGATAAGGCGTCGTGTGATTTCATAATTAAACCCGCTTCTATGCCTTTATTTTGATACTTTGGTGCAATTCCGAATACAATTCCGCGGGCTGTTTGAATGCGATTCCTTCTAAATAAAAACAACACCTTATTCCATAATCCCAATTCGCCATCAAAGTCCCTAAAAACCTCATTTAATTCCAAAATACTTATAAAAAAACCAATGGGTCGGTTATCGTGATAGGCAAATACCCCCAATTCTGGCAACATTGCTGCTTTCATCTTCCGGAATTGTTTTTGAATGGTACTTAAATCTAAGGGCTCAAAATCATCATGAAACGCCCAAGCCTGATTGTAAACCTCTACAAAATCCATTGCAAAACTATCAATACGACTGAAATCTAAAATTCGATATTCGTAGGCCTCATTGCCAAAAGTCCGAGCCGCAATCTTTTTAAAACGTTCCATTTGGAAGTTTTCCCGATCAATTTCATAGGTCGTTTGCTCAATCTCTAACGCATAGCCGGCATTTTCAATTAAGTCCCGATAATACCCAGGGTGATAGTTCTCCTGATAACTCGGGCGCCTGCTTCCCGAAATCCACAATCCCCAAAACTGGTCGCGCGAACCAAAATTAACCGGAGCTTGGGCACTCACACAACCCTTTTCCTTCAACCACTTTTCGGCCGATTGTATTAAGGCCTGCGCATACGATACGTTGTTCTCGCACTCAAAGAAGCCCCATGCGCCACGGCGTTTACCCGCTTTGTCTTGATAAAAGGCCGCAATGCGACCCACCGCCGTTCGGTTATCATCTCCCAAAAGAAGAAAACGTACCGCCTCCCCTTTCTTAAAACTATTGTTTTTTTGGGGATTAAAAACCGCT
>JBIKIM010000250.1:0-3132 GCA_044361605.1 Bacteroidia bacterium
ATTGATTCGGTAGGTGCGCAATTCTTCGTCGCCATTAGGAAACGCTTTTAGCATACTAATTTCAACGATGCGATCGCGCTGGGTGTTGATGCCGGTGGTTTCCAAATCGAAAACTACGAGGGGACGTGTAAGGGTTAGATTCATTCGTTTGGATTGAGTAAGTCGGGTCTTAAAAGTTGGGTGCGTTCAATAGATTGTTCTAAACGCCAATTTTCAATTTTGCTGTGATTGCCGCTAAGCAATATTTCTGGCACGCGCCGGTCGTGAAAAACTTCTGGACGGGTATAAAGGGGAGGAGCCAATAATTGATCTTGGAAGGAGTCGCTGAGCGCGCTTTCTTCGTTGCCAATTACGCCGGGTAATAAACGTACGATTGCATCGGTTATAGCACAGGCGGCAATTTCTCCGCCGCTTAATACAAAATCCCCCAATGAAATTTCTAGGGTTACAAATTCATCGCGTATGCGCTGGTCAATTCCTTTGTAATGTCCGCAAATGATGATGATATTCTCCAATAAAGACAGCTGATTGGCCGTCGATTGGTTCAGATGAAGTCCATCGGGACTGGTATAAATTATATGTTGGTAGGACCTTTGGGCTTGCAACATTTCTATAACGGCTGCAAGGGGTTCTGGTTTTAGCACCATACCGGCACCGCCTCCAAAGGGATAATCGTCAATTTGTTTGTATTTGCCGAGGCCGTATTCGTGCAGGTTATGAATATATAACTGCAAGAGGCCTTTGTCTTGGGCTCTTTTGGGAATGCTATGGTTCAAGGGACCATAGAGCAATTCGGGTACGGCGCTAATGATATCAATCCTCATGGGTACTCTGGGTGTCCGAGTCAATCAATCCTTCGGGCAAATCCATGATCAAAGTTCGGGTTTTAATATTGGTTTCCCGAATCCATTCTTCCACATAGGGAATTAAATATTCGCGATTATTGCAAGACACATGGAGCATGAGCTGTCCGGGGTATTCGAGCATTTTTGTAACGACGCCTTCAAACGGGCTTCGAGAATCTTGTAAACGGAAGTGCTCTAAGGCGGTATGGAAGTGATTTTCAGGGATAAGAGATTGATCGAGTCCGACGGGTTTGCCAATAATTTCTTTGGCTTTTTCATCAGAATCAATGAATTCTAAATCAACGAGCTCTGCGGTGGTGTTCATTTTTAAAATTCGAAAGGGGACTCCCTTTTGGTCGATAACGACAAAAAGGAAATCCCCTTCATCTGGGATAAGATCTTCATCTTCCCAGCGAATGTGTATGGTTCCCTTGTACCCGTGTTTGGAAGTGATACTTCCAATGATATGCACTGGTGGAGGGAGTTTGCGCATTATTCAGCGCTTTCTTCAGCAGGAGCTTCTTCGGTACCGGCTTCATCAGCGGGTGCTTCGGTTACTTCTTCAGTAGCTTCAACGGCAGGGGCATTAGCAGCAGCTTCAGCGATCAAACGATCTTGAATTTTCGCAGCGATGGCCTCTTTCTTAGCTTCTTCGGCTTTAAATGCGGCAGTGCGTTGATCTTCGCGTGCTTTGGTTAAACCGTCTACTTTGGATTGCACTTTGTTGTCTTTTTCGGCCATCCAAAGAGCAAATTTTTGATCTGCTACTTCTTGGGTAATGGCTCCTTTGTTAACACCAATTTGGAGGTGTTTTTTGTACTTAGCGCCCTTGTACGATAGAATCGCCGCGGCGGTGTCTGTGGGTTCAGCTCCCTTTAATAACCATTGGGTTGCTTTGTCCACATCTAGTTCGATGGTTGCAGGATTAGTGATCGGGTTGTAGGTTCCAATTTTTTCAATGAAACGGCCATCCCTCGGAGCACGTGAATCCGCCACCACAATGTGATAGAAAGGTCTTTTCTTTCTACCTTGTCTTTGTAATCTGATTTTTGTAGCCATGTTTTTTATTTAACTATTTACCTCACAAGGAGGTTCCGTTTCTCCAAAACGGAGTGCAAAGATACTAATTTGGTAATTGATTATCAAGAGCGTCTATAAAATCTTGATGTGTTTTGTTTCCATAAGTGTTGTCGTAACTGAATTCCCCTGTAAAACCGTAACGATTTTCCTCTATTTTTTTGTAAAATTTGATTTGTACAAAGCGTGGATCCGTTAGGGAACGCAACGGTTTAAGATTCAACGAATCGATACAGCTAAATTGTATGTGTTTGATATTGTTCAGTTTACTGATATCGTCGATGATGGTATTTGAGCTAGTGACAGTAAGTAATGCATCAAAAATAACGGTCGAAATGGAATCGGCTGATGCCCAAGTATGAATTAAATTATGAGGTAATGATGATTCACGATAAAAACGAATGTATGATAGATTAGGCAAAGATTTTAAGAATTCAAAAATGTGATTTTGATTTTCTTTATTTGTGCAATAATGATTACAATGGATTTCCCTGATACTCGGACTTCCAAAAAGCAGGGTGTCAAATTCTAATGTTTCATACCAACTCCGAACAGGCCAGCTTCCGTGTAAGGTGTGCCAACCAAATTTCAATATTTTTAAAGTTTGAAACTGATTGATGGTGTGCGGTATAAATCTATTGTGGGTGTTTCCGAATAAATTGAGCGAGGTTAATTTTAATTGACCAAACCATTTTGGTATTTGGGATAGATTATTGCCATCTAAGTTTATTTCGGTAATTTTAGAAAATTTCTCCAAATCTGGATGCAAGAGTAAAAGTCTTTGTCCACTTAGATTTAAGAGTTTAATTGCACTGTTTTGATTGAGTATGCGATTCCACAGTTCATTTTGTTCAACATCGATAGAATCGTCCGTGTGAAAATAAATGTTTGGAATATTCTCTGGTTCTCCAAACCAAAATGGAGCCATGAGCATACCGTTTCTTAAGTTGAGCATGCCCCATTTTCCTTGTGTATTTCTCATTTTTAAAGATCCCATAACTTTACATTGTTCATCGTAAAGAAAATTCGTAAAGTTAAATGGAACTAAAATTGAGTTGTTTTCAGCGTAATGAGTTTTGATTAAACCGTAAGAATTATCTTTTTTGGCTGCAAATACATCTGATTGTAGTAAAGTTAGTTCTTGGTACTCTATTGGAATGTATAAGTTCGCTTTTTTTTCTGTGTATTGTCCGTATCCCCAAAGCTTTGA
>JBIKIM010000251.1:0-3126 GCA_044361605.1 Bacteroidia bacterium
GTTGAAAGTACAGGGATCTTCTCTTTTGGTTACTTCAGAGAACAACCCTAACGTGTACCTTTCAGGTCGTAATTTACAAAATAACAATGTAATGTGTGCAGCTGATTTGAATACCTATCAGGTATTGAAAGCAAAAAGCTTAATACTTACAGAAGGGGCATTGAACAAGTTACAAGAGAATATATAAGATGATACTTAAAAAGCCATTGGTAACCGAAAAGTCTAGTTCGTTATTGGACAAAAAGGGTAAGATTGGTTTCGTTGTGGACACTAAAGCCACTAAAGACGAAATTAAGCAAGCCGTTGAGTCCTTCTATGAAGTACAGGTTGAATCGGTTAATACCATGATCCAGCGGGGGAAAGCGCGCAAAAATCGCCGCACAGGCCAAATCTCCGGTTATACTAACAAGTATAAAAAGGCCTTTGTAACACTTAAAGAAGGTTTTAACATTGATTTTTACAAAGACGTTTAAGACATGGGAGTACGTAGATTAAAACCAATCACACCTGGCCAGAGAACGAGAGTTGCAAATACTTTCGAAGAACTTACTGCTAGTAAGCCAGAGAAGAGTTTGTTATTGCCTATCAAGAAATCTGGTGGACGTAACAATCAGGGACGTATGACGGTGCGCTACATCGGTGGTGGACACAAACGTCGGTATCGTATTATCGATTTTAAACGCAATAATGTTACCGTTACAGGTGAAGTAAAAACAGTTGAATACGATCCCAATCGTTCGGCTTTTATTTCATTGGTTGAATATACTGATGGTGAGAAGCGTTACATTTTAGCTCCAGGTGGTATTAAAGTAGGACAAGTTATTTCACAAGGTTCAGGAGTTTCTCCAGATCTAGGAAATGCAATGCCTATGAAAGAAATGCCTTTGGGTACTTTAATTCATAACGTTGAATTACAACCAGGTCAAGGTGGACGCATATGTCGTTCTGCTGGAACTTACGCGCAGTTGATGGCAAAAGAGGGCAAATATGTGGCCTTAAAATTACCATCAGGTGAAAGCCGTTTCGTTCTTGGCGAATGTATGGCTACCGTGGGTATTCTGTCAAATGCAGAACACCAACAGGTTGTAAAGGGTAAGGCCGGTCGTAGTCGTTGGTTAGGCCGCCGCCCTCGTGTACGTCCAGCTGCGATGAACCCTGTCGATCACCCCATGGGTGGTGGTGAAGGCCGAAACAAAGGTGGTCAGCCCCGTTCAAGAAATTTGATTTATTCACAGGGACAGAAAACGCGTTCCCCTAAGAAGAACTCAAGTCGTTTAATCATCGAAAAGAGAAAAACCAAACGTAACAAATAATCACTAAGTACGAAAGGAAATGGCAAGATCAATTAAAAAAGGACCGTTTGTAGATATCAAATTGATGTCTAAAGTGGATGTGATAAATGCAGCAGGTAAAAAGTCGGTTATTAAGACTTGGTCACGACGCTCAATGATCATCCCAGACTTTGTGGGACATACGTTTGCGGTTCACAATGGAAATAAATTTATTCCAGTTTATGTAACTGAGAATATGGTAGGACATAAATTTGGTGAGTTTGCACCCACCAGAACTTATAAAGGTCACGGTAAATAATAGAAATGGAAGCTAAAGCAATTTTAAGAAACTGTCCGTTGTCGCCGCGTAAAATGCGTTTACTAGCCGATCAGGTTCGTGGACAACGCGTAGAACAAGCATTAAATATTCTTCAATGGAATCAGCGCCCAACTTATGCAATATTTTTGACTAAGTTAATCAAGAGCGGGATTGCCAACTGGGGTGTATCCAATGCCGACGGTCGCATCGAAGACAGCGAGTTATATGTTAAATCTATTACCGTAGACGGAGGTTTAGCCATAAAGCGTTTGAGAACAGCCCCTCAAGGTCGTGGATACCGTATCCGCAAAAGATCCAATCACGTTACTATTATAATCGATAGTAAAATAAGTCAAACCCAAACCGAACAAGCATAAAATGGGACAAAAAACAAACCCTATAGGATTACGTTTAGGAATTATCCGTGGTTGGGATTCTAGCTGGTATGGCGGAAAAGATTACGGAGATAAACTTGTTGAAGACGAGCGTATCCGTGAATATCTTCGCGTGCGTATACCCCGCGGTGGAATCGCTAAGGTGGTTATCGAACGTACACTTAAACGCATCACCCTTACTATAAACACGGCTCGTCCAGGAATAGTTATTGGAAAAGGCGGTCAAGAAGTAGACGCGATTCGTGAAGAAATTAAAAAAATCACGGGTAAAGATGTGCAAATCAACATCAACGAAATCAAACGTCCTGAATTGGATGCGCGTTTAGTAGGTGAGAATATTGCACAACAAATTGAAAATCGTTTTTCATACAAGCGTGCGATCAAAAATGCGTTGCAAACCACTATGAAAATGGGTGCTGATGGTATTAAAGTACGTATCAGTGGTCGTTTGAATGGAGCGGAAATAGCACGTTCTGAAATCTACAAAGAAGGAAGAACCCCCTTGCATACCTTGCGTTCAAATATTGATTATGCCTTAGTAGAAGCCCAAACGGTTTATGGTAAAATTGGTATTAAAGTATGGGTTTGCCGTGGTGAAATTTACGGTAAAGTAGATTTGTCGCCTAATGCAGATGCCGAGAAAAAAGGTCCTCGTGGAAACGACCGTGGAAATTCAAATCGTGGTAATAATGGCCGTGATCGCGATCGCGATCGTGACCGTGACAGACGTCGTCGTAATTAATTAATGTTTAGAATATGTTAAGTCCAAGAAGAACCGTATATAGAAAACAACAGAAAGGGCGCGTACGTGGTATCGCAGGCAGAGGTCACCGAATTGAATTTGGTAGCTTCGGTCTAAAATCACTAGAGCCTAGTTGGATATCCTCACGTCAAATTGAATCTGCACGTATCGCCGTTACTCGTTATTTAAAACGTGAAGGCCAAGTATGGATTCGTATTTTTCCAGATAAACCTATCACCAAAAAACCAGCAGAAGTTCGTATGGGTAAGGGTAAAGGTGCTCCTGAATATTGGGTGGCACGTGTTAAGCCCGGTACCATCATGTTTGAAGTTGGTGGTGTGCCTTTAGAAACGGCTAAAGAAGGAATGCGATTGGCGGCACAAAAATTGCCAGTAGCAT
>JBIKIM010000252.1:0-3123 GCA_044361605.1 Bacteroidia bacterium
TTGGGCTTTTTCGGAAGTGCCCTGAGCATGTTTGGCTTTAACTATGTAATCAAAAAAGTACCGCCCTTGATGGCCTCCACCACTACTTTTATTATACCGATTACCGCGGTATTTTGGGGACTTCTAGACTCCGAACCGATTGCTTGGAACACCCTAGTAGGACTTTTATTTTTATTGATAGCGGTATACCTCATCATCCGCCGAAAATCCTAAACACACGAGCGCAGCGAGCAGCATAAATCCCAAACGAGCGCAGCGAGCCACATAAATCCCAACGAGGCGAAAGCCGAGTGCCCTACGAGCACAGCGAGCCCCATACGACCGAAGGGAGTCTCATACAAGCATAGCGAGTCACATAAGTCAAAAACGAGCGCAGCGAGCCACACACGAACACCATGAATACCAACGAGGCGACAGCCGAGTGCCCTACGAGCGCAGCGAGTCCCATACGACCGAAGGGAGTCTCATACAAGCATAGCGAGTCACATAAGTCAAAAACGAGCGCAGCAAGCCACACACGAACAACATGAATACCAACGAGGCGACAGCCGAGTGCCCTACGAGCGCAGCGAGTCCCATACGACCGAAGGGAGTCTCATACGAGCAAAGCGAGTCTCTTAAAACTGCTGCCCAATAAAAAAGTGAATCTGACCCATCTGACCACTGCGAGGCACATCCTTGTAATCGAAGCCCCACGCATAATCCAAACCGATTAATCCAAACATCGGCATGAACAAACGCACCCCGACACCTGCGGCGCGCTTCATTTGGAACGGATTGTACTTCGAAATATCTGACCAAGCATCGCCCGCTTCAAAGAATCCCAACGCATAAACCGTAGCCGTTTGTCCGGTCGTAATAGCCTGGCGTAATTCCAAGGTAAACTTATTATATATAGGAGCCCCTGCCTGTCCACCCATCGCAGTCTGTGAAATGGTATAATTGTCATACCCGCGCTGCGAAATAATTTCTGTAGCCGCTATGTTGAAACCAAAAATACCCGCACCACCCACTTGGAAACGTTCGAAGAACGTAGGACCAATGTCGTTATTATAATATCCCAAGAAACCAAAACGCGTTTTTGCCGTTAATACCAATTTCTTATAAATCGGTGTATACCATTCTGCGTCTAATTTAAACTTGTAAAATTCCGCCCAACGGTATTTCTCCGTCAATGCCATATTCGTATAGTCTTTGCCATCAAGCAAACTGATAGGCGGCGTAGCCTGAATCGATGCCGTGAATTTACTTCCCGACATAGGATAAATCGGATCTGCTACCGAAGAACGCGTTAATTCTATACTTGCCGAAGGATTGTAGGAAACACCCTGAAATCCAGTAGGAAATCCGTAAAAGCCCCCGTCCATATTCTGCATTCGGTACTGCTGAAAACTGATTTGATAACGCACGTTAAAGAAATCATCCGGCCACTGCAAGCGCTTACCAATACCCAAGGTAACACCCGTATTCATGAATTTCTGCTTCAACGGATCGTCGTTCTGGCGGAAATCAAAACTATTTATCGTACGGAATACACTTACCGACAACGAAGTTGGCTTATATCCACCCCACCAAGGCTCCGTAAAAGAAAACGTATATCCCTGATAGTTCATCCCGTTACTTTGAGCCCTCAATGACAATTTTTGTCCGTCGCCCGATGGTACCGGACTCCACAATTTGGGACTGAGCAATTTTCGGGAAGAAAAATTATTAAGTACAATACCCGCAGTACCAATTAGCATCGGCGTGCGGCTAAAGCCATTACCACCCCAACCACCCGACAATTCAATTTGATCGGAAGGCTTTTCTACTAATTTATATTCAATATCAACCGTTCCGTCTGCAGGATTGGGCTTTGGATTTACCCCAAGCTGCTCAGGATCAAATAAACCCACCGCCGCCAAATCGCGCATGGTACGCTGAATGTCACTCTTAGAAAATATATTCCCCGGCTTCGTTCGAATTTCTCGAAGAATTACCCGATCCGAAGTCTTTGTATTACCCGTCCAAGTAACCCGACCGATAGTGGCCTCGGGACCTTCGTTAATGCGAATTTCTAAATCAATACTGTCGTTTTGCACGCCCACTTCCACTTCATACATGCTGAAAAACAAGTATCCCGCATCCATATATAAGGTCTGTACGTCGAATCCACCCAAATTGTTACGCAAACGCTCATCTAACAGCGAGGCATTGAACACATCACCCTTGCGGATTCCTAATAAGGTATCGAGCAAAGAAGTGGCATACTTCGTGTTGCCTTTCCAAGCAATACTGCGATAATGATACTTATTTCCCTCAAAAAGATTCACATGCACCAAAATACGGTCCAACCCCAACATCGATACGCTATCGTTGACAATGCGCACGTCGCGATATCCCTTACTTTGATACAACTTCACCAATTGTTGCTTGGCCTCAGCAAACTTCTCTTCCGTAAACTTCGAAGATTTCGTAATATTCCATTTCCGATAACGCCTTTTAATGTCCTTAATAGCGCCCCGCAATTCGGGATCCGTGAGCGCGGTATTACCCGTAAACACAAAATCATGAACCTTTACTTTCGGACCTTTTTCGATGTAGAAGTCAAAGTTTTCATAACCAAGCATTGGATTGCCTTCTTTGGTTTTGGCCTCCGGACGCTTAACAGTAACTTGTATATTATAAAATCCCTTATCGAGATAATAGGCCTTTATTTTCTGTATGGTGCGATTGACCAGATTGGGTGTAATGTACATACCCTTGCGCAAATCGGTCTCTTCTTTTAACGTTTTAGCCTGCGAATTGGTCACGTTTAAAAAACGATAGCCGTTCAAACGGGGTTGCTCTTTTACAACAAACTGTACTACAATTTCATTTTCATTTCCCGAGGGAAGAAAAAACACTTGAACATCGGAAAAATAATCGCGTTTCCAAATATTCTTAATAGCTTCCGGAATCTGCGTTCCAGGCACCTTAATCTCTTGTCCGATCGACAAACCCGAGTACAATACCACCAAGGCTTTTTGAACGGCTTTGCCGTTTACCTCGCGCACATCGATATTCTTTATTTTGTAGGTATTCGGTTCTATAAAGTTGTACGCAATGCCTTGAACATTGTCATACATGCTCACTACTTGTGCC
>JBIKIM010000253.1:0-3121 GCA_044361605.1 Bacteroidia bacterium
TCCCTTCATATTTAGAGGCGCTTTAGATGTACGCGCTACCGAAATCAATGAAGCCATGAAATTGGCGGCCGTGCGGGCTATCGCCTCCTTGGCGCACGAACCCGTGCCCGAAGTGGTTATGATGGCTTACAACGAAAGCAACATGAGTTTTGGACGTACCTATATAATTCCAAAACCTATGGATCCGCGTTTGATCACGACCGTAGCACCCGCAGTAGCGAAAGCGGCTATGGAAAGTGGGGTGGCAAAAATGCCAATTACCGATTGGGAAGGGTATAAGAATGACTTGCGTAAGCGATTGGGCATCGATAACGATTTTGTAAATCGCTTAATGATCAAAGCCAAAGGCGCGCCCAAAAAAGTGGTGTTTGCCGAAGCCGATAACGTACGCATTTTACGCGCCGCTCAAGGCTGTTATACCGATAAAATTGCCACGCCTATTTTGTTAGGAAAGCCCGAAATCATCGAAAAAATGATGCTTGAGAATCACATCGAAATTCCGGGTGTTACCATTATTGATCCCCGAAAAGAAGATGATTTACGACACAAATTTGGCGATATTTTAACCCAAAAGCGCGGTCGTAAAGGCGTTACCTCCTACGAGGCGGAATACCAAATGCGCAACCGAAATTACTTTGGGGCCATGATGGTCGAAACCGGCGAGGCCGATGTTTTTATATCCGGACTTACACGCAGTTATCCGTTGGCGTTGAAGCCAGCCCTGTCGTGCATCGGAATGAGTCCCGACACCCAGCGTATTGCAGGCATGCACATCATGATGGGTAAAAGCGGACCGATATTTTTTGCCGATACCACCGTTAATGTGGAGTTAAGTGAAGACGATCTGTATTATTTAGTTAAAAACGTCTACACCCGCGTCAAATCATTCCAAATCGAGCCTAAAATCGCCATGATTTCCTATGCGAATTTTGGATCGAACCACGGCGTATCGCCCGATAAAATCAAAAAGGTGGTGGCGCGTTTGCACCAAAACGACCCGCACATTCAGGTCGATGGAGAAATGCAACCCGTGTACGCATTCGACGGCGAACAACGTCAAGAGTTGTATCCCTTCAATAAACTAGGAAAAGAATCGGCCAATACGCTTATTTTCCCAGACTTGAATTCGGCCAACGCGGCCTATCAACTGCTCCGCACGATGGGCGGCAGCGAGGCCATCGGTCCGGTGTTGTTAGGAATGAATAAAACCGTTCATATTTTGCACCACAGTTCTACCGTGCGCGAAATTATGAATATGGTGGCCTTGGGGGTTTGCGAAGCCCAAGACCGCAATAAGAAATAATGGAACTACGGGTCATCGAATTCCAATCGACTGATTATTATCAAGCTTTGGCGCTGCGCGATCGGGTATTGCGGGCGCCATTGGGCTTGTTTTTTTCTGGGGAAGACATCCGCGCCGAACACCCGTACACCCATTTTGGATTGTTTGAGGAGTCGCTTTTGTTGGCTACTGCGCAATTGGTTTCATCTGAAAATGGCGATTATAAAATGCGACAGGTGGCGGTAAATCCCGATAGTCAAAATCAAGGATTGGGATCCAAATTGGTACACTATTTGGAACAGTGGGTTTTAGCGCAGAACGGCAATCAGGTAGTATTGCACGCCCGAACTACGGCCGTGCCTTTTTATTTGAAATTAGAGTATAAATGCGAAGGACCTGAGTTTGTGGAGGTGGGAATTCCCCATTTTCGCATGTACAAACGGCTATTTTAAAATTCAGGGGTATTTGAACGTTCAACCCGAAGGAACGTATCTATATAAAGGTGGGAATACTCCATTTTCGCATGTACAAACGACTATTTTAAATGGCTGTATTCTTAATGGTAAATACCACAAAAGGGCTCGAAATTGAAATTTACGTGGATTAAAAGGCTTTTTTCAATAAAAGATTCTTGATTTTCGCCAGTTTTGAATGATTTCGTCTTGAAAAAATGCATTTTTTGCGAAACCTGTCGTGCCGATACAATGTAAAACCTACTTTTGCAACCCATAACATTATATGAATACCCTTATTACCCTCGTGCAGTTCTTCGCAGCCCTCGGTCTTTTAGTGACTTTGCATGAACTAGGACATTTTTTAGCGGCGCGTGCATTTGGCATCAAGGTCGAAAAATTTTACCTTTTCTTTGATGCATTCGGCGTTAAATTATTCAAATTCAAACGAGGCGATACGGAGTATGGTATTGGTTGGTTGCCCTTAGGCGGTTATGTAAAAATAGCCGGAATGGTAGACGAAAGTTTAGATAAAGACCAATTAAAGGCAGAACCCGAACCTTGGGAATTTAGATCCAAACCGGCTTGGCAACGTTTAATTGTCATGGTTGGCGGTGTGGTCGTTAATGTGGTGTTAGGAATCGTTATAATCTCCGGACTTATTTTTTCACAAGGAGAATCCTATGTGCCAACATCGGCTATAAACGAACGCGGTGGTATCTATGTGAGTCCCGAAGCCCAAAAATGGGGATTGAAAACCGGCGACCAAATTACCGCGCTTAACGGGGAAAAGGTAGACAACCTGATGGGGAGTTTTATGAATCCCGAGTTTTTAACCAACAGCCGCAAAGAACTTACTCTTACCAGAGATACTGAAACCCTTACGTTAACACTTCCCGATAATATTGAAAATTCATTTTCGATGTCGAGTGAATTGCCTTTAATTGCCCCCCGATACCAATTTAATGTTAAACACGTGGTTGGCGGAAGTCCGGCAGCTAAAGCCGGTGTTTTAGATGGAGATGCCTTCGTATCGGTAGATTCGCAAGCGTTTGGATCCTTTTTTGAGTTCAAAGAATTATTGACAAAGAAAGCAGGACAAACAGCTGTTTTTGCGTTGAAATCAGCTGACGGAACGAGCCGCAGTACGTATATAACCATCAGTGAAACAGGTACTCTAGGGTTTCAACCTAATATCATGGGCTTTGAAGGTGCTGAGAAAAAAATATCGTATTCTGCCGGAACCTCTTTGGTAATGGGAACCCAAAAAAGTTATGAGTTAATTGCAGCCAATGCCCGTGGATTGGGCAAGGTAGTCTCTGGTAAGGTAGATGCTAAAAATTCTTTGGCGGGTCCGATTGGAATCGCCCAAATGTACGGACCTACT
>JBIKIM010000254.1:0-3112 GCA_044361605.1 Bacteroidia bacterium
CCGTAAAAGAATTAAAATCCCTAACCAAACAACGTCAAAATGCCATATCAACGGCGTTTTATGCCATGGCCTTGGCATTAGAAGCGCGCGATGCCAGCTGGGTTCATACCAAAATGAGTTTGGCCAAGGAGGCCTATGCCGACCTTAATAAAGCCGTTTCCTTAGATCCTAATAATTTTGAGATCCGTTACCTGCGCTTTAGTTTTTCATGTGAAGTACCCGGCATGCTTGGGTTGAGTGCACATGTTCAAGAAGATAAAACTTACCTACTCAAACACGCGCACAAACGTGAACCCTTAGCCGATGTGATGAAGAAATACTTTCAAAAATCTTCTTGCTTGAATGCTTCGGAAAAAACCCAAATCAATTCCCGCTTATAATTGCCATTACGCTTCGTTGATCGCCGCAATTCCTGGCAGTACTTTTCCTTCAAAATATTCCAACAATGCCCCGCCACCGGTGCTGATGTAACTCACTTGCTCGTCAAATCCGAATTTATAAACGGCCGCGGCACTATCACCCCCACCAATTAAACTAAATGCGCCTGCTGCCGTAGCATCGGCTACCGCTTGGGCTACTAACTTGGTTCCATTTTCAAACGCCGGCATTTCAAAAACACCCATAGGACCGTTCCAAAGTATGGTTTTGCTATTTAACAGCACCTCTCTAAACTGCAAAATAGCTGCATTTCCGATGTCTAAGCCCATCCAGTTTTCAGCAATTTCATTGCTGGGCACATTCTGGGTATTGGCATCTGATTTGAAGGCATCGGCCATTATTGAATCGGTTGGAAGGTAAATCTTGACCCCTTTTTCTTTAGCCTTTTCCATAATTTCCAAACACGTTTCCAAACGGTCCATCTCGCATAGGGAAGAACCAATTTGTCCGCCTTGAGCCTTAAAAAACGTATAAGCCATACCCCCACCAATAATGATGTTATCGGCTACATTCAATAAATTTTCTACGATTAAAATCTTATCGGAAACCTTGGCACCTCCAACAATAGCGGTTAAAGGCCGTTGAGGTGATTTCATTACTTTTTCGGCATTAATTATTTCAGCCGCCATTAACATCCCAAAAGATTTTTTACCCGGAAAAAACTGTGCAATCACCGATGTAGAGGCATGGGCTCGGTGAGCCGTTCCAAACGCATCGTTGACATAAAAGGTTCCCAAAGCAGCCAATTTTGATGCAAATTCAATATCTCCAGCAGTTTCTTCGGGATAAAAGCGCAAATTTTCCAAGACCAATACGGAACCGGCCTTTAATTCACGCGCTTTTTCAATGGCCTCTTCTCCAATGCAATCTGAAGCAAAATCAACCGGAACTTGCAATAGGTCCGACAGATGTTGAACGATATGACGCAAGGAAAATGCGTCACTAGGCCCATTTTTAGGTCGGCCTAAATGACTCATGATAATTACTGAGCCACCGGTATTTAGAATGTGCTGAATACTCGGAACGGCAGCGCGCATACGCGAGTCGTCGGTAATTTCAAATGTCGCGTTTCAAGGCACGTTAAAGTCAACGCGCATCAATACTTTTTCATTCTCAAATTGCAAATCAATTAATGGGGAGCTCATAATTATATTTGTTTTAATAGGGTTTTCATGGAAGTAGCGGCTTCAATAATTTCGCGTAACGAATCGATGGGAACGCGTTCTTGTTCCATAGTGTCGCGATAACGGATGGTCACATCGCCTTGGGTAAGACTGTCGTGATCTACGGTAACGCAGAAAGGCGTACCGATAGCGTCCATACGGCGGTAACGCTTGCCAATGCTGTCTTTATCTTCGATAAACGTATTGAAATCAAAACGCAACGCTTCGTAAATTTTTTCAGCCAATTCGGGCAAACCGTCTTTTTTTACCAAAGGTAAAATAGCACATTTAATCGGGGCAAGGGCGGGTGGCAATTTTAGAACGGTACGCGTATCTCCGTTTACCTCTTCTTCTTGCAATGCTTCGGACATAAGCACCAAGAACAAGCGATCCAATCCGATTGACGTTTCAACCACATATGGGATGTAACTCTCGTTTGCTTCTGCATCGAAATACCGCAATTTTTTACCGCTAAATTGTTCGTGTTGCGATAAATCAAAATCGGTTCGTGAATGGATGCCTTCCACCTCTTTAAAACCAAAGGGGAAATCGTATTCAATATCTACGGCTGCATTGGCATAATGGGCCAATTTAACGTGCTCGTGAAAACGCAATTTTTTCTCATTGGTTCCTAATACGCCATGCCAACGCATGCGCCATTGTTTCCAATATTCGTACCACTGAAGTTCGGTTCCTGGCTTACAAAAAAACTGCATTTCCATTTGTTCGAACTCTTTCATACGCATGATAAACTGACGGGCTACAATTTCATTGCGGAATGCTTTTCCCGTTTGGGCAATTCCAAATGGCAATTTCATTCGACCCGTTTTTTGAACGTTCAAGAAATTAACAAAAATCCCTTGCGCCGTTTCTGGCCTCAAATATAAATCCTCATCGGCGCCTTCTAACGCATTCATCTGAGTAGAATACATGAGATTGAACTGCCTCACATCGGTCCAGTTTTTGGAGCCACTGATAGGACAAACAATACCTTCGGATTCAATTAATTCTTTAATTTGATTTAGATCGCCCGACTCAAGAGCTGCTTTTAAAATACCGTTCATGGTATCGATACGCTCTTGATACTCCATTACGCGGGGGTTGGTTTGACGGAACTGGGTTTCGTCGAAACTATCTCCGAAGCGTGCGGCTGCTTTGGTAACTTCTTTGGCTATTTTCTGACGAATTTTCTCTTGGTGTTCTTCGATTAGCACGTCGGCACGATACCGTTTTTTACTGTCTTTATTATCAATCATGGGATCGTTAAACCCATCCACATGTCCGCTGGCCTTCCAGATTTTGGGGTGCATGAAAATAGAAGAATCCAATCCCACGATATTGGCATGCAATCGGGTCATAGATAAATACCAAAACTGGCGCAAATTATTACGCAGCTCTACCCCATTTTGACCGTAATCATAAACCGCTGCCAACCCGCCATAGATATCGCTACTTGGAAATACAAAGCCATATTCTTTCGCGTGAGAAATGATTTTTTCAAATAAATTATT
>JBIKIM010000255.1:0-3106 GCA_044361605.1 Bacteroidia bacterium
GGTTTTCAGCCAATTTTTGGTATTCGTCGCGCAGTTTATCGGAGAATATTTGATAGGTTTCGTGACTTAATAATTGTCCGGCGATGGGCACGGAACGACTGGCATCGGTAACGTGAATAACGGGATATTGGTAATTCGGTGCGATTTTTACGGCTGTATGCACGCGTGACGTTGTGGCGCCTCCAATGAGCAGGGGCTGTTTCATATTGAGCCGTTGCATTTCGCTGGCAACGTGCACCATTTCGTCGAGAGAAGGGGTGATCAATCCACTGAGTCCGATGATATCGGCGCCCCATTCACGGGCGCGTTGTAAGATTTTATCGGCAGAAACCATGACACCCATGTCTTCGATTTCGTAATTATTACAAGCTAAAACAACGCCTACGATATTTTTTCCGATGTCGTGAACATCGCCTTTAACGGTAGCTAAGAGGATTTTTCCTTGGGCGCGGGCATTGGGATCGCTGACTTTCTGCGCTTCGAGGAAGGGCTGCAAATAGGCCACGGATTTTTTCATAACACGGGCACTTTTTACTACTTGTGGCAAGAACATTTTGCCTTCGCCAAACAAATCTCCCACGTAATTCATACCGGCCATAAGCGGTCCTTCAATGACTTTCAGGGGTTCGTTGAGCAATTCAAGGGCTTCTTGGGTATCGGCATCGATAAATTCCGTTATTCCTTTTACGAGGGAATATTTAAGGCGTTCTTCAATGGCCAAATTACGCCATTCTTGCACTTCGGCTTTGTCAATTTTCTTTCCCTTTACGGTCTCAGAAAATGTGAGTAAGCGTTCGGTGGCATCGTCGCGGCGGTTCAGCAGCACATCTTCCACGTGTTCGAGTAAATCTTTTGGGATTTCGTCGTAGACCTCGATCATTCCGGCATTTACGATCCCCATATCCATACCCGCTTTGATGGCGTGGTATAAAAAGGCGGCGTGCATGGCTTCGCGAACGGGGTTGTTTCCACGGAAAGAGAATGAAATATTAGAAACGCCTCCAGAAACTTTCGCTCCGGGTAAATTGGCTTTGATCCAACGTGTGGCGTTGATAAAATCTACCGCATAGTTGTTATGCTCGTCGATTCCAGTAGCAACGGTGAGGATATTGGGATCAAAAATGATGTCTTGCGGATTGAATTTAACGGTATCCACGAGCACCCGATACGAGCGTTCGCATACCTGAATTTTACGTTCAAAGCTGTCGGCCTGACCGGTTTCATCGAAAGCCATTACGACCACAGCCGCACCGTAGCGCTTGACCAATTTGGCTCGTTTTATAAATTCGGCATCGCCGTCTTTTAGGGAAATGGAATTGACAATTCCTTTACCTTGTATGCATTTTAACCCCGCTTCGATGACCTCCCATTTGGAAGAATCAATCATGATGGGAACTCTAGAAATATCGGGTTCTGCTGCGATTAAATTGAGGAAGGTTGTCATGGCTTCAATGCCATCGAGCATGCCTTCGTCCATGTTGACGTCGATTACTTGGGCCCCACTTTCAACTTGTTGACGGGCTACGTCTAAAGCCGCGTTATAATCACCCGCGAGTATGAGTCGCTCGAATACCTTACTGCCCGTTACATTGGTTCGTTCACCAATATTGACAAAGTTAATTTCGGGGCTGAGCGTGAAGGGTTCTAGGCCGCTTAAACGCAAGTAATTGGGTCGGATGGGTGCTTCCACAGTGGTATAACAATTTAAAACAGAGAAGGGAATTTTTCAGGATTCACTTCGTGCATGAGTTGATAGATTTCGGCGTAAACGTCGTCTACCGAGGGCTTAGAGAAATAATCACCGTCTGAAGAATAGGCAGGTCGGTGGGCTTTTGCAGTAATAGTAACAGGTTTACTATCAAGTACTTGGTAGCCATTTTGGACTTCCAAGATTTGTTGCAGTATAAAGGCCGAGGCACCGCCGGGAACGTCTTCGTCGAAAACCACCAAGCGGTTGGTTTTTTTCAAGCGTTCAACGATTTGGTGATTGATATCAAAGGGCAATAAGGTTTGTACGTCAATAAGTTCCACGCTGATACCGACTTCTTCAAGCATTTCGATGGCTTGCATGGCAATGCGGCAGTTAGAACCATAGGTAACTAAGGTAACGTCGTCGCCAAACTTTAGGATTTCGGGAACGCCCAAGGGAACGGTAAACGTGCCTATGTTTTTAGGCATGGTTTCTTTGTTTCGGTATCCGTTCAGGCATTCAACAACCAAAGCAGGCTCGTCGCTGCGGAGTAAGGTATTGTACATACCGGCGGCGCGTGTCATGTCGCGGGGGACACATACGTGCATACCTCTTATGGCGTTGATAATCATGCCCATAGGAGAGCCAGAATGCCAAATTCCTTCCAAACGATGTCCGCGGGTACGAACAATCAAGGGCGATTTTTGACCGCCTTTGGTCCGGTATTGCATGGTAGCCAAATCGTCGCTCAGCGGCTCCAAACCGTATAATAAATAATCGAGGTATTGAATTTCTGCAATGGGTCGAAGTCCGCGCATGGCGGCACCGATTCCTTCACCGATGATGGACCATTCGCGGATGCCCTTATCGGTTACGCGTAATTCGCCAAACTTTTCTTGTAAACCGGAAAATCCCTGGTTCACGTCACCGATTTTACCCACGTCTTCGCCGAAGGCAAAAATGCGGGGATCTCGGTCCATATTGGCTTCAAAACAAGCGCGTACTACTTGATACCCGTCTGCAGTTTCTTCACTTAGTTCTAAGGGAACTTGCGGAACGGCATGTATATTTTCATCGCTTTGGCTGTACAAATGTGAACTGTAGCGGTCGTTATTATCGGCTACGAATTGTTGGTGGTAGTCGAGTAATTCGGATTTTTGTTCTCGGGGGAAGCGGGCCAAACGGCGTAGCGTGCGGTGTAAGGCATTGCCCAAATCGCGCCGGATCGGGTCGCTCAATTGTTGCAATTCCTCTTTGATTTTGGCTAAGTGAGCGGTTTCAATATTTTTGGCAATGAGGATATCCAGGATTTTGATAAAATCGGTAACGTCGGACTTAAGTTCCGTGCTAAAGTCAATCCAAGCCTGTTTTTGTTGAATTTTAACTTCGTTTACGTAATCTTTTTCCAATTCATCG
>JBIKIM010000256.1:0-3105 GCA_044361605.1 Bacteroidia bacterium
AGATTCACCCACAAATAAAAAACCAATCATAAAAACAGCGGAAGCCAATGTGACTTTACCCGCGTGTATGTCTGGAATTTTTTGTTTTAGGGAAACTAAAATAGGGATAGAGCCCAAAATGTCGATTACGGCAAAGAGCGTAAAAAAGACGGTTACAATTTCGTTTACATTCATTAAAAGGGTGATTGGGGTTCTTTGCGAATGACTTTAAAAGTAAGCCAATCGGCAATTTTAGGAGATAGTTTATTAATCCATACTGCCATTTTTCCTTGAAGGGTTAAAATAGCGTAAATTGACTTTTTATCATAAGCGAGCCAAATCTGTCTTGCGACCTCTTCGGCACTCATAAGCCGGTCTTCATTTAATGGGGTTTCACCTTGGGCAATACCCGCAGCATTCAACGCCGACTTTCGAATGTTAGAAGCGGTATAGCCTGGACATGCGATTAGTACATGGAGGCCTGTATGACGATTCTCAATGCGCAAACTTTCAAGAAAACCTTGTAGCGCAAATTTACTTGCAGAATATCCTGTTCGTGCCGGCAATCCTTTAAAGCCAGCAACCGATGAAATTCCGATTACACTGCCTTTCTTCGCCAGTAAATAGGGGAGTGCAAATTTTGTACAGTATACAGAACCCCAAAAATTCACATCCATAACCCGTTTTAATACGGATAAATCGGTATCGTTCAAGATACCACGCATGCTAATTCCTGCATTATTAATTAAAATATCTAGGTATCCCAATCGTTCAATACACCGATCAATTAATTCTTTACAAAATACGGGATCGGAGATTTCCCCCGAAAGGAATTCGAACTTTTGATTGGGATATTGGTCAATTAAGGCGCGTGTGAGGTCGTCAAGTGCTTGGGTATTTCTGCCGCTGAGCATCAGGTCAAAACCTTTTTGGGCTCCCGCCCAGGCAAGTGCCATTCCTATACCGCTGGAAGCACCTGTTATGAGGGCAACTTTACGCGTATTAGGTTGGCTATTGTTTTTCAAATATTATCCCTTCCATTTAATACTGCAGCCCACGGCGGGAACTTCAGGATAATCAACCTCTATACCATCAAGGCAATATTCTATAGCATCTTCCAAGTACACTTTCATGACGGTTGACTCATTTTCCCAACTGTCATCTATGGCGCCTTTGTAAACAAGTTCTCGGCGTTGATTAAAAAGAAAAACTTCAGGAGTGCGCTTGGCGCCAAGCGATTTTAGCACTTCTTGGCTTTCGTCGTGTAAATATTCAAACGGCAAGTTGATTTGATCGTAAAGCAATTTCATGTTTTCAAAGCTATCTTGGGGATATTTGTTCACATCGTTGCCACACAACGCTACCATGCCAAGATTATCTTCTTCGTATTTTAGAGATAACTTAACCAAGCGCGACCAATAGGCCTGTGAGTAGGGACAATGGTTACAGGTAACAAAAATCACAAATGCAAATTTTTCCGCATAATCGTAGCTGCTAATGGTTTTCCCCGATACAGCCGGTAAATTAAATGGAACAAGTATATCTCCGATGTTCATGATTGCAAAATAACACAGAATTTATCGTCAAACAACCACGATCAAATATGAAAGTTGAAAAGTTTTAATTGAACCATTGCCCACAAAGCGGTTAATTTGCAGTGTGCAACCCTTTGTCGTTTCAGCCCGAAAATACCGTCCGAAAACATTTGCAGATGTGGTAGGTCAAAAGCATGTGGCCGAAACACTGATGCATGAGATCACGCAAAATAAATTAGCTCAAGCTTTTTTGTTTACGGGTCCCCGAGGTGTTGGTAAAACTACCTGTGCGCGGATATTGGCAAAAGTCATTAACGCCCAAGGCAACGAACAGGCCGAATCGGATTACGCATTTAATATTTTTGAATTAGATGCCGCTTCCAATAATACTGTTGACGATATTCGGAATTTAATTGACCAAGTGCGAATTCCTCCGCAGGTTGGAAAGTATAAAGTGTATATTATTGACGAGGTGCACATGCTGTCCGCTTCTGCTTTTAATGCCTTTCTTAAAACACTGGAAGAACCTCCGAGTTATGCTATTTTTATCTTGGCAACTACGGAACGACATAAGATTTTACCTACCATTCTAAGTCGTTGTCAAGTTTTTAATTTTAATCGGATACAGATAAAGGACATGGTGGAGCACCTGTCTGAAATTGCTCAAAAAGAAGGCGTTAGTATCGATGAATCGGTTTTGCATTTAATTGCTGAAAAAGCCGACGGTGGTTTGCGAGATGCCTTAAGCATGTTCGATCAATTAATTAGCTTTTCTGGGGGAACTGTGACCTACGAAAAAGCCGTTGATATGCTGAGCATTTTGGATATCGACACGTTTTTTAAACTAACCGATGCCGCCATAAATGCGCAGGTCACTCAGACGCTACTTACTGTTAACGACATACTAAATCAAGGATTCGATGGCTCTCTCATTATAGGAGGATATGCCGACCATATTAGGAATCTCATTGTGAGTAAGTCTGCGGAAACCAACCGCTTACTCGATGTTGCTGACGTGTTCAAAGTGAAGTACGCCGAGCAATCTAAAAACTTGGGAATGGGCTTTTTGCTCAACGCATTGAATCTTTTGAACGATGCCGATGAACGGTTCAAGTTCTCAAGAAACCCTCGACTGTTAATTGAGCTAACTCTCATTAAACTGTGTCATATCAATCAATTCATTGCTGAAATTCCCACTCTTGAGGAAGTAAAAAAAAAATTAAGTAACCCTACTTTAGAAAAGAGTTCGAACACTACAGCGGCAGCGCCTAAAGCTGTTGCCGATCGCGTAAATCCGCCGAGTATTAAGGAAGACATTTCCCAAAAAGTGGGTACAACGCGTTTGGGTGCGCTCAATAGGGATTCGTTCATTAAGAGAAACGAAACTTCGAATGCGGTGACCGTTGGGGCTGATTCTGTTCCTGTGAATTCAAACGCAATTAATGGAGATTCTCCTAAGAACAACGTTCTATCTGAAGATGCCAATGAAGCGAACATTCAATTAGATGCGAATCAGCTTCGATTGAAACTATCCGAGGCATTCGGGATGCGAATTGGAGCTTTATTAAAATCGGTCGGTTCAAAATTAGAT
>JBIKIM010000257.1:0-3099 GCA_044361605.1 Bacteroidia bacterium
ATGTGCCTTCTTTTAGGGCAATAAATTAATTTAGCTACATGGAACCCATCCAAATGGTTAATCTAAAGTCTCAGTACCACCGATATAAATCGGAAATGGATGGGGCTTTCGAACGGGTTTGTGAGGCGGGTACGTTCATTAAAGGAGAAGAATTACACGCTTTTGAGCAAGAATTACGTGAAAAGTTAGGGGTCCGTCATGTAATAGGTGTCGCCAATGGAACCGATGCCTTGCAAATAGCGCTGATGGCGTTGGATTTGAGTCCGGGCGACGAAGTGTTAATTCCTTCTTTTGCTTATGCCGCATTGCCGGAAAT
This sequence comes from Bacteroidia bacterium, assembly GCA_044361605.1. Lineage (GTDB taxonomy): Bacteria > Bacteroidota > Bacteroidia > NS11-12g > UBA955 > VMCP01. The sequence goes on from JBIKIM010000257.1 coordinate 317, forward strand.
GGTGCTATTATTAGGATTAAAACCCGTATTTGTAGATGTTTCCGAGTTGGATTTTTTAATAAATCCCGATTTAATAATTGCGAAAATCACACCCAAAACGAAAGTGTTGGCTCCGGTACATTTATTTGGTCTTACGGCGAATATGGATGTTCTGGGGGAAATCGCCGAACGCTATGGCTTGTATTTATTGGAGGATGCGGCGCAAAGTTTGGGCTCCTTATATTGTGGTGAGCGGTGTTTTGGCAGCAGCGGTACGTTGGGAGATATCGGCACGACTTCGTTTTTCCCGAGTAAAAATTTAGGCGCGTATGGCGACGGCGGTGCGATATTTACGAATAACGATGCTTTAGCCGAAAAAGCGCGAATGATTGCTAATCACGGTCAACGGGAACGGTATTTTCATGAAATTGTAGGATTAAATTCTCGTTTAGATACGCTTCAAGCTGCTATTTTGCGGGTAAAGTTGCCGCATTTGGACGCATTTAACGCCCGCAGACGAGAAATCGCAGGGTTATATACAGAATCTTTTAAAACATTAGAATCTTGCGTTACCCCTTCAATGTCTATTGGTAAAAGTGTTCCTGTTTTTCATCAATATACGTTGCAAATAAAAGGGGGATTAAGAGATGAATTAGCGGCTTTTTTATTTAATAGGGGTATTCCAACGATGATTTATTATCCCCTACCTTTGCACCAACAAGTAGCGTATAAGACAGACGAGGTGCTGCCCGTTTCGGAGCAATTGTGTCGGGAAGTGTTAAGTTTGCCTATTTGCCCAGAATTAACGCAGGAACAACAGTTATATATCATAGAAAATCTTAAATTATTTTATAAATCATGAAAATTGCAGTAGTTGGAACCGGTTATGTCGGTTTGGTAAGCGGTACATGTTTTGCTGAAACGGGTAACGATGTTATTTGTGTCGACATTGATCAGACAAAAGTAGATCGGTTGTCGAACGGACAGATTACCATTTTCGAACCAGGTTTGGAAGTTTTATTCAAGCGCAATCTTAAAGAAGGCCGTTTAAAATTCACTAATTCTCTAGAAGAAGCTATAGAAGGGTGTGCGGTAATCTTTTTGGCGTTGCCAACGCCTCCCGGCGAAGACGGATCTGCGGATTTGCGTTACGTCTTGGGCGTAGCCGATCATTTAGGTAAAATAATGACGGATTACAAAGTGATTGTTGACAAAAGTACGGTTCCAGTAGGTACGGCAGATCGTGTACGCGACGCTGTTGCCGCGAATTACAAAGGCGCTTTTGATGTGGTTTCAAATCCCGAGTTTTTGCGTGAAGGTGTGGCGGTTGACGATTTCATGAAGCCCGATCGCGTGGTAATTGGAGCTGAAAGCCAGCGTGCATTTGACGTAATGGATGAATTGTATGCGCCCTATGTGCGACAAGGCAATCCTGTAATGCATATGGATACCCGCAGTGCGGAATTGACCAAATATGCAGCGAATAGTTTTTTAGCTACTAAGATTTCCTTCATGAACGAAATCGCGCGTTTGTGCGAATTATTGGGAGCCGACGTTGATATGGTGCGTAAAGGTGTAGGTAGCGACGACCGAATTGGAAAGCGATTCTTATTTCCAGGTATTGGATATGGAGGTAGTTGTTTCCCGAAAGACGTGCAGGCGTTGGTGCACAGTGCGGCATCGGTAGATTACGATTTTAAAATTTTAAAAGCGGTTGAAGAAGTAAATGCCGACCAAAAGAAGGCCTTGTTGCCTAAAATAAAGCAGCATTATGGCAATATTGAAGGTAAAACAGTGGCTTTGTGGGGTTTGGCCTTTAAGCCGAATACCGATGATATTCGCGAGGCACCGGCTTTAGAAATGATTGATGCATTAACCGAGTTGGGTGCTACAGTGCGGGCTTACGATCCCGAAGCTATGGCAAATGTAAAAGCCATAATGGGCGATAAGGCCACTTTTTGTGATTCTTCCTATCATACCTTAGAAGGCGCCGACTTTTTAGTGATTGCAACGGAATGGCCCGAATTTAGGACACCCGATTTTAGTAAAATTCAGCTTTTAATGAAAGATAAAGTTATTTTTGACGGTAGAAATTTATTTGAATTGGACACCGTTAAAAAACACGGATTTACGTATTACAGTATTGGAAGAAGCGATATAAAATGAAAAAAGAACGCGTTTTAATAACCGGTGCTGCTGGTTTTCTAGGTTCGCATTTATGCGATCGTTTTATCAAAGAAGGTTACCACGTTATCGGGATGGATAATCTCATAACAGGTGATCTAAGAAATATTGAACATCTTTTCCATCTCCCGGATTTTGAATTTTCACACCACGATGTGTCAAAATTCGTGCACGTGCCTGGAGATTTAAAATATATCCTGCATTTTGCTTCGCCTGCAAGTCCAATTGACTATCTCAAGATTCCTATTCAAACCCTCAAAGTGGGTTCTTTGGGAACGCATAATTTATTGGGATTGGCAATGGCGAAGGGCGCTCGAATTTTGGTAGCGAGCACAAGCGAAGTTTATGGTGATCCGACCGTGCATCCTCAAACTGAAGATTATTGGGGTAATGTTAATCCCGTTGGTCCTCGCGGCGTTTACGACGAAGCCAAGCGTTTTCAAGAGGCAATTACGATGGGTTACCATACCTATCACGGATTAGAAACTAGAATTGTTCGTATCTTTAATACCTACGGACCGCGTATGCGTCTAAACGACGGCCGTGTGTTACCCGCTTTCATGGGTCAAGCCCTAAGAGGCGAAGATTTAACGGTATTCGGTGATGGCAGCCAAACGCGT
>JBIKIM010000258.1:0-3096 GCA_044361605.1 Bacteroidia bacterium
CACCTTTGCCAAATCTATGGCAGGAATCGGTGCTTTTATTGGCAGCGAACCACAGGTAATCAAGTTTTTAAACTACAACATGCGTTCCCAGATTTACGCGAAGAGCTTGCCTATGCCCATGGTAATCGGTGCCCTCAAACGATTGGAACTCATTCGCACCCAACCGCAATTGAAAGACCAATTGTGGCAGGTGGTGCATGCCCTACAAAATGGGCTGCGCGAAGCCGGCTTTGATATCGGAATTACCACCACCCCAGTTACCCCCGTACTCCTCAACGGAAGCATTCCAGAAGCCACGCATTTAACCCATGACCTGCGCGAAAACCACCATATTTTCTGCAGTATTGTCGTTTATCCTGTGGTGCCTAAAGGGGTTATCATGCTGCGACTCATCCCAACCGCCATGCATACCCTCGAAGATGTAAAATACACAATTAACGCGTTTAAAATCGTTAAAAACAAATTAGATTCTGGCGATTATCGCCAAGAGAAAATAGCCGCATTTGCCTAGCATTGTGGCGTGAAATCGCACCTAAACAAAGCCCTAAGGCCCAAGGGCATCAAGGCCTCCCTATTTCAAAAATTAATCTCTTTTTTGATTTGGGGGGGCCTTATTTTATTAGTAGGCATCCTACAATCACGCTACCATCGAAAAACCTATATCACAGCCCCTATTTCTTTATTTTCGGGGGAAGATTTATCCGCAAATAAAACCCATTTCAAGGGCCCTAAATCATTGAACGCCGCAAAAAATACACCTACTCAAACCGTTGAGCTCAATTATTTAGATTCTCTATATTTAACAAGTATTCACGCCGAATCGCTTCAATCCGACAAGCCCAACAAAAAAGAAATTTACCACATTCAATTGAATCATGTTGATTCGGCAACCCTGGAATCGCTTCCGGGAATCGGCGCATACACGGCAAAGAAAATCATATCGTACCGGAACCGCCTTGGCGGTTATATTTCTAAATTTCAACTTTGGGAAATACCCTATATCGATAGCCAGCTGGTTTTTAACGAAACCATTCAATGGGAAGTGGATACCCATTCATTGAATAAAATATCGCTGATTGATTTAAATATTTCTCAACTGTACAAACACCCCTATCTCGGCAAAAATAAAGCCAAAAATATCATGGCCTATCACAAGGTTCACGGACCGTTGAATCGCGTAAAATTCGAGTCCATGCGAAGTTTATCAACACCAGAAAAACAGAAACTATTACCTTATTTGAAATTTGCTTCCCCAGAATAAAAAAATTTAATTGGTTCTACAAATACAATAAGTCAAGGAATATCCGTTCGGCCCCTAGTATCATTATTGCGTATTATTTTTCACATTATTCATAGAAAATACAACATTTAAACCTCTGAATGTGCTAATTTTGTAGAATATGCATTTCCAAGAAGACGAAAGTGTACGTATGGTGCGCCAAACAGTGCGCGATTTTGCAGAGAAACATATCCGTCCAGACATGATGGTCTGGGATGAAGCGCAGCATTTCCCCGTTGAGGTTTTCAAAGGGCTCGGAGAGTTGGGCTTAATGGGGGTATTGGTACCTGAAAGTTACGGTGGTTCTGGATTTGGCTATTATGAATATGCCGCGGCCATAGAAGAATTGGCTAAAGTATGTGGAAGTATTGGATTGAGTATGGCTGCCCATAACAGTTTGTGTACTGGCCATATCATGCAATTTGGAAACGAAGAACAAAAGAAACGTTGGTTGCCTAAATTGGCTACTGCCGAATGGATTGGTGCTTGGGGATTAACAGAAGCCAATACCGGCTCTGATGCCCTTCGCATGAAATGTGTGGCTAAAAAAGAAGGCAATGAGTGGGTGCTCAACGGAGCAAAAAACTGGATCACCCATGGCATCTCCGGCGATATCGCAGTGGTATTAGCCCGTACAGGGGAATTATTAGATTCTCATGGCATCACTGCTTTTGTAGTAGAAAGAGGTACACCTGGATTTTCAGGTGGTAAAAAAGAAAATAAATTGGGCATGCGCGCTTCCGAAACTTCGGAAATGATATTCCAAGATTGCCGTATTCCCGAAGAAAATGTTTTGGGCAATATTGGCGATGGTTTTATCCAAGCCATGAAGGTATTAGACGGTGGCCGAATTTCTATTGCCGCCCTTAGTTTAGGAATCGCAAAAGGCGCTTACGAAGCGGCTTTGAAATATTCTAAAGAACGTGAGCAATTTGGTCAACCTATCTCTAATTTTCAAGCTATCGCGTTTAAATTAGCCGATATGACGACCAAAATTGAGGCCGCTGAATTGTTAATTCAAGAAAGTTGCGACCTTAAAAACAAAGGAAAAAATGTCAACAAAGTAAGTGCTATGGCCAAATACTACGCCTCAGAAGTGAGCGTATTTTGCGCCAACGAAGCCGTGCAAATTTTTGGTGGCTACGGATACACGAAAGATTTCCCCGTAGAAAAGTTCTACCGCGACTGTAAACTCTGCACCATTGGAGAAGGAACCAGTGAAATTCAGAAATTGGTAATTTCCCGTGCCATCTTAAAAGATTGATTAATCGATAAAAATTTTATATATTTGCCCTCCCAAAAACCGAAAGAATTTATATGTTACAGATAAACGTTAAAGAAAACGAGTCGTTAGACAAAGCCCTCAAGAAGTTCAAAAAGAAGTTCGAAAAGACTGGTGTGGTTAAAGAAATGCGCCGCCGTCAAGCTTTCGAAAAGCCCTGTATTACACGCAGAATGCAAAAGCTAAAGGCTGTATACAAGCAAAAGCTACAAACCGAAGAAACTGCAGGTTAACACCTGAGCCCCCTTTTATAGGAGAGCCACATCCACACGGGTGTGGCTTTTTCAGTTGTTGCTAATTGTACCAAAACATTAGTAATACTAGGTTAAACCCTTAGAATAACTAATATAGCCTTACCAGGTTAAACCCTTAGGACAACTGCTATAGTATTACTAGGTACAAATAGGTAAAACAACAACTTTCAGGTCAACACCCCATCACTTTCGGGGATGCAGTTGATGAATCCGTTTTAATTGCTCGAATGAACTCTTTGTGTACACCTGCGTCGCACTTAAACTAGAATGTCCTAATAAAT
>JBIKIM010000259.1:0-3095 GCA_044361605.1 Bacteroidia bacterium
AAGATCTTGCTAGCAGCCTTAGACCCAAAAACTTTGGTGTAATCATACGCACCATTGCCGAAGGCGTAGCGTTAGAAGAACTAGATAAGGATTTGCGTGAACTCATGAAGAAATGGGATGAGTTGGTTATCGGATTGCGCCGCGCACAAATTGGGCAACGCATTACCAATAACGAAAACAGACTTGAAACCCTACTCCGCGATATCGTTAACAGTTCGTTCACCCAAATCACTACCGACGATGCCGAAGTACATCAATTGTTGGAATCAACCTTAACCCGATACAACCTCGATACCCAAAAGGTATTGAAGCTTTATCAAGGTAAAGTTCCCATATTTGATCAGTATGGTATTACCAAACAAATCAAAAGTGCGTTTGGTAAAAACGTTCCTTTCAGTGGGGGCGCTTATTTAGTTATTGAACACACCGAAGCATTACATGTAATTGATGTAAACAGCGGAAGTACTTCCTTCGATCCACAAAATCGTGAGGAGAACGTGTTCCAAATCAATATTGAAGCCGTTCAAGAAATTGCCCGTCAGATTCGTTTGCGGGATATGGGTGGGATTATCGTTGTTGATTTCATCGACATGAAAGATCCCAAAAACAAAGCCACGCTGCATCAAAAATTGAAAGACGCGATGGCCACAGATCGCGCTCGCCACACCATTTTACCTATCACCAAATTTGGCTTGGTCCAAATAACTAGAGAACGCGTTCGACCCGCAGTTGAAATTGCGAACTTAGAACTTTGTCCTAGTTGCATGGGTACCGGTAAGGCCGATAGCAGTGTGCAATTGCTCGATAAAATTGGCAATGAAGTGGTATATCTATGGGAACAGATGAACCAGAAAGACATTACCTTGAAAGCGCATCCATTAATTACGCATTATTTCACGGCTGGATTTCCATCCATGCGCATGAAATGGTGGTTAAGCCACCGCCGTTGGTTGCGTTTAGAAAGAGATGAACACAGTGCTTTAACATCCTATACCGTTGTAAACGGCGATAAGCAACCTATTTCATAAGACCTTGGTATTTTTTTGATTCACCCATATTAACAATCTTAATTAAACAAAAAGGCGCCCGTTAAGGCGCCTTTTTTATGATGCAACGGGTTTCAAACAGCTCAATTACCGACACCTATTCTGTTTATGTGCGGCTCCTATTCACAAGTGCCAATCATGCCAAACAAAAAGGCGCCCGTTAAGGCGCCTTTTTTATGATGCAACGGTAACGTTACACCTAAGAATTATTTCTTATTTTTCTTTCTGTGCTAATGCATAGATAACCAAACCGAATCCGATTTTGTTAACCGCATCACCGATGTTGTAAACAACATCCATCATTGGGTTTGGCTCAGCAGAACCGAAGGCTCCGAACAAACCACCTGGAGTACCGATGATGTATCCTAAAGGATAGATAGCCCAACCTACCAATACGAACCAAGCCAATATTTTAACGGCCTTCTGTACGTTCTCACCAGCAGTTTTAGCTAATTCAGCTACTTCACCGAACCATACTAGGTAAACGATGTAGAAGTAAGCCAAACCAGACAATACACCCCACAATACAGAGCTTTCGCGTTGTACAGCTTCACCGAAGTAACCTGTAACCAACATCACTACTGAAGCGAAGATTAATTTCCACAATAGACCTAATTTAGCACCGGCTTTCTTAGTGATTAAGTAAAACTCAACACACATCAAAGGAACAGTCAACAACCAATCTACGTAACGGAAAAACACAGGGCTTTCGCCAGTTTCAGTGAAGAAATCACGCATGTAATAGTAATGCACCGCTGCAATGAAGGTAATCAAACCGCTTACTGTAACGGAAGTCCTCCAACGCTCGGGCACGTTGCGAATTTCTAAAAAGAAGAAAACAGCCGCGGCCATCATAGCCATGGTGCCTACGAAAAATGTGAATGCAGTGTAAGAACTTAGGTTCCCTGCATTAAAGAGTTCCAAAAGTCTTTGGTGTCCTCCTTCGCTTGTAAGTAAATGTAACATATGTTTTATTTTGGTTTTTGTGTTATGTTAAAACACAAATGTTCCACAAAGGTTTGATAAAAACAAGTCCTTGACTGTTATTTATTTTTGACTTATTTTTCTTCAACAACAAAACAATCAATGAATACGGGGCTTACAGCCCTTTTTTAGGTCCAAAAAAAAATTTGACTTAACCAATTGTTTATCAATGAACTTCCTAAAAACTCAACAAATTAAACATCGATTTTCGCCCCACGTCCATTATTAACGACAGCATAACAACTCCAATGTGGCATAAAATGAAGGACTTTTATATTTGTATCATGACTATCCGCATTACGTCGCTTTTGATTTTGAGTATCGGCTTGTTTTCGTGCGTGAGCAAAAAACAATTTCAAACTCTTGAACAAAACAAAGACTCCATCGCTCGGGTTTGCGATTACCAACAACGAGAAAGCATCCGCTATAGAGATTCTCTTATTAATGTGGTCCGTGTGGTAGACCTCGCCAGAGAAACCCAACGCTTACGTGCCTCTGCCCTCACCGACAGCTTGCAAATTTGTCAGCAACAAATGCAAGAGAACAAGGCGTATATTGAAAACCTCGGTGAAAACATGAGTGATAAACAGCGTAAACTAGCTCAGGAATTAGACCTTAAGAACAAAGCCATTGCCTCCAAAGAATTGGAACTCAACGATGCACTGGCCGAGGCTGAAAAAGAACGCATCCGCCTACAGAAAATCCGAACCGAACTTGAAAAAGTTTCTCAGCGCGTTATGGATCTAGAATCTGAATTGCGCCGAAAAGACTCAGCAGTTCTCTTATTAAAGGAAGCCATAATGCGAGCCCTTGCCGGATTCGAAGAACTTGATATTCAAGTAGAATTTAAAAATGGCAAGGTTTACGTGATCCTTCCTGAAAAACTATTGTTCAAAAGCGGCAGTACCGCGGTTGACCCCCAAGGCGTTCAAGCCCTTATACAAATTTCTAAAGCACTCAACGAAAAAAACGATGTATATATAAGTGTTGAAGGCCATACCGATAACGTACCTATGAAGGAAAGCGAACGTATGAAAGACAATTTAGATTTAAGCGTACTGCGGG
>JBIKIM010000260.1:0-3087 GCA_044361605.1 Bacteroidia bacterium
TCCCAACCTCGATACCCTAAACTTCCCCAATCAAAGCCGAAAAAACATCCTTTCGAGTATCTACTATAATCGGTATGTGTATTCCAATATAGAACGCTTTTGCCACCGTTGGAATTACGATTACCGACTTTATACCAATTCCATTGACGGCGCGTACAAACCCCAATCCAAAAGCAATTTACGCATCGAGCTCATTTCCACCGTGTACGCCTATTCCGGAAGCAATTGCACCGATACCTCGGTAAAAACGGCTTATTTTAATCCCACCCGACCTAGTTTAGCACAAGAGGCCAAGGCCTGCAAAGGCAACGACGCCAAAATATCCGTTCTCGCCGACCTCAATGCCGAGGTGCTGTGGTTTCACCACCCGAACGATACGGGAGCTTTTCTCAAAGGACGTACCTTGGAAATCAAAAATGCCCAAGCCAACGATACCTTTTATGTAAAAGCCGTTAATTTCAACTGCCAGTCTATATTTTTACCCGTGTATTTTGCCGTTTACGATTACCCAAGTACCCTCACGGTTAAAAACGATTCTATTTGCGCCGGAGCCACCGCCAACTTAGTGGCCTCAACCGATAAAGGCGAAATATCCTGGTATTCGTCTTCCTCTCTAGGGAAGCCTTTTCACATCGGTAATACCTTCCAAACTGATAAACTTACGCTGTGAATACAATGGAGGCGTTCAAAAAATACAGGCTTTTGTAGGTTCCGACTTCGCCCCCGCCCTGCCCACGGCTCCGTCAGATACCTTTATTTGCTTGCAAAGTCAAAAGTCTATTACGCTCAATGCCCTTACCAATGGCCAAGGCGACACCCTCCGATGGTTCAGTCAGTCTATTGGTGGAACGCCCATTGCATTAGGTCAAAACTACATTTTGAATGCTTCAAAGCGCGGAGTCATGAGCGTATACGTCGAGTCTTGGAACGGTATTTGTGGAAGCGGCCGAACACCTGTAACCGTTTCTATCAAAGATTACCCACAATTATTTGGAGCTACTGGAGCTACTGCTTGCGAAAAAGATACGGCAACCTTATCCGCTAGTACCGTTTGGGGCGCGTTGCACTGGTATACCGATAAAAACAGTAAAGAACCGTTTTACACAGGAAAAACACCCCAAGTTTTTGGGTTGAAAGGAACAAAATATGTTTATTTGAAAACGGCAGAAGACGCCTGTTACAGCCCCAATTTCGACAGCGTTGCGGTAACGTTCAATGAAATTCCCAAAACAAGCTTGGTAGTATGTGCCCGCGCCAATGGTTACATGCGCGCAGAAGTGGCATTTGGTACAGTTAACTGGTATATCGATTCCATATCCAACGAAGTGCTGCACCAAGGGAACAACTACGACTTAGGCATGACCCTGAGCAACCGAGTGCGGTGGTACGAAACCGAAAATAAGGGTTGTAAAAGCGAACGAAAATCACTGACCTTAGTGGTAAAGCCGCGGCCAGTAGCCGGATTTACGTACAACATTGGATGGCAACACCGCGTTTCCTGTATTCCGATAACCTCAACGGGACTCACTTTGGAGTGGTTTTGGGGCGATGGGAAGAGTAAAAAAGGACTGCCGGCGCTTCACCAATACGAAAAAGCTGGGGAATACACCATTCGATTGGTGGCCACCAGCAACAGTAATGGATGTAAAGACACGGTAGATATCCCAGTAAGCGTGAATCACGTGGGGGTGCAAAGCTTCGAAAACAGTCCTTCAGTAGCGGTATATCCGAATCCTATAGAGGCCGGCAATGTCTTACATATTAAAGGAATAAACGAAGGCGCCTTTGTCCTTTACGATGCTGTAGGAAAGCGCATCTATGAATGCCAATTCAACGAAGACCGTCCGATTATACTTCCCGAATGGCTGCCTAGTGGTTGGTTTGCGATTCAGGTAGTAGATTCTGACAAGACCTATGCGGCTAAAATTTTGGTTACGCCTTAGAACAAATCCCTTGGGCTAATCGTCAAAAATTCTTGCCAAGTGAGGCCTTCACTGCCTAATTGATACACTTTGTGAGGTTTGAATTTTGACCTAAACTTATTCAATCCGGTAATTTTATCTTGACTAATTTTTACTTCTAGGGCTATATATTTATCTCCTTTTTGAATAATAAAATCAACTTCCGCATGAGATTCGTTCCAATAAAAGACCTGGAGGTCCATTCCTTGATGGGCTAATAAATGTGTCCCTACCGCTGATTCTACCATACGGCCCCATTGCTTTTTTTGCGTCATCGACTCTTCAAATGTTTCTGAAATTAATGCACTAAACAAGGCATTATTCATGGTTTGCCATTTCGGACTGCTGCTGCGCTTTCGCGCTTGATCTATGGCAAATTTTTGCAAACCCGTGAGCAATCCTGCATGTTCTAATAATTCTAAATAATGGGCAATCGTGGTGGTGTTTTTGGCATCTTGCAGTTGTCCCATTATCTTGGTAAAAGACAATATTTGACCCGAATACAAGGTACCCAATTCAAACAACCTGCGCAACAACGCCGGTTTTTCAATGGTATGCATCAGCAACACATCTTTAGTAATAACGGTTTCTATGAGCGACTGTCTGATATAGGATTTCCAACGTATTTCATCTGTTCGCATTGGCATTGCCCCTGGATAGGCTCCAAAAAAGACATATTCTTCTGGGCTAAGGCCGAAAGCCGCTTGTAGTTCTTCAAACCGCCAATGGGAAATATTCCATTGTTCAAACCTTCCTGCAAGCGATTCCGAAAGTCCTTTTTGTAATAACCAATACGATGAACCCAATATAATCCATCGGATATTCGCATCTTGGGTAAAACGTTGTTGATCGTGCAGTCTTTTCACGGTTTCACTCCAATTGGGGATTTTTTGAATTTCATCAAGGGCGAGAATAACGGGTACTTCACTTGTTTTTTGCAACAAAACCGCGCGGTTATATTGAGTTTCTATCCATGACGTATCGTCTTGTATTCCATCTGCGATGGCATAGATTCCATTCCAAATGGGCTCTTGAAAAAGTTGTTGCACCAACGTGGTTTTACCCACTTGACGCGGCCCAGAAATTACCTGTATCAACGTTGTTTCTTCCTTCAATCGGCGATATA
>JBIKIM010000262.1:0-3086 GCA_044361605.1 Bacteroidia bacterium
AGAGCAATTATCGTATTTTGCGGGTTTTTCATCGCTAATGCACGATGCAAGGCAGTCGAGTCTAGCTTCTGGTCTTGGATGTAGGAAAAACGGTATACTAAATCGAGGCTCCGACCATTTATGTTCCGGAGGATTAACAACTCGGTGTGTGGTGCTTATTAAACGGTCATTGGTCAAACGCTGCAGCATATCCCCAACATTAACAACGATATGTCCTTCTACTTCCGTAATTCCAATCCATTCGCCTTGTCGGTTAAGCACTTCCAAGCCATCGGCACTGGCTCCAACGAGCAAAGTGATTAGGTTAATATCTTCATGTTCGCCAGCTCTAATGGCATCTAAAGGATTGGCTGTAATAGGAGGGTAGTGAATGGCTCTTAAAATGGAATTCCCATTGAATACGCGCGAATCAAAATAGGTTTCTTCCAAATCTAAATATAAGGCGATTGCCCGTAACATTTGCACCCCTGTTTGCTCCAATTCCTTGAAAATCATTTCCCCATAAACGTTGAAATCAGGGAGTTCTTCCACCACACGGTTCTTTCGGAATTCAGGAGGATTGGGGTCTTGGATATTTATGTATTGGCCAAAGTGCCAAAATTCCTTTAAGTCTCCCGTATTTCGATCTTTCGCATGTTCTTTTCCGAATCCGGTGTAACCTCTTTGACCGCCACCTGCTGTGTCGTCGTATTTTTGTTTTATTTCCTTGGGAAGCCCAAAGAACGCCTCAACTGCGGCGTACAATGTTCCTAAATTAGTTTCAGAAATACCATGATTTCTAATGGCTACAAAGCCAATTTCTTCATAAGCCAAACCTAGGCTATTTATAAAAGCAGTCTTTTGCTCGGAAGTTCCGTTGGTGAAGTGGGATAAATCAAGTTTTGGGATGACTCTCATATGGCGAAAATACACTTTTACAGCTGTATTTTACCCAATTACCCCGAGTAGCAGGCAATTAACCTTTAGAATGTGGGGTTCTCTTGGTGCTGGCTTTCTTCCAAAATAATACGGAGGGTCGTGGCAGCCGGACCTTTACGTTGTTGGTTAAGGCTCAAATCAATTTGAGTCAACAAACCAAGATAATCCATCCAATCAGTGCGAGAGGGAAGTTCAGACGTGATATATTGGTGAATATCGGTATCAACTTCCTTATAATGATACAATAAGAGGTCGTTTTCGGTAATAATTCTATCCATATTATCGGCGTTTGTTCATCAACATAACGCCGATAACGCGGTATTATTTTATACGGACAGAATTTTTTTCTGATAGTTTTCTTAAGTTCGTCAAGGCATAATGCATACGACCGATGCAGGTATTAATATTGGTGTCGGTAATAGCGGCAATTTCCTTAAAGCTTAAGTCGGCATAACTTCTTAATACCAATACTTCTCGTTGCTCTTCAGGCAGCAAGCGTATCCACCTGTATAATTCGGCGTGCTCTTCTTGTTCGATGCGGATATCTTCTTGTGATTTGTCCGCTATGAGCAAGGTTTCGAATAAATCTGAACCGTCTGAGGTTACTACATTGGGCATGCGTTTCTTACGGCGTAAATTATCGATGGCCATATTTCGGGCAATACGAAGCGCCCAAGGCAAGAATTTGTCCTCATGATTGTAGGAACCCTTTTTTATGTTATGGATGATTTTAATGAAGGTTTCTTGAAAAATATCCTCCGCTAAATAGGTGTCGTTAACGATATTGAGTACACTACCGTAAATACGGTCCTTGTGGCGATTGACTAAAATTTCGAAAGCTGCAGCGTTACCTTCTAGGTAACGTCTGATTAAAACGCCATCTGCGATGCTTGTGTTTGCCATAATAATACCTCCTTTTTGAATAAAGTAAACGTAAGTTTTTTTAGGTAGAATTTTGGCTTATAGGCGTTTTGTTTAGTATATTGAAAACGCAATAAAGAGAACATTTACGATAAATGCAAATATTTTTATATTTTTTTTGAGAAGCCATTAATGAAATCCGTTGCGCGCATACGGGCTTTTCCGGGTATCTGCAAGGAATGAACGCGCAAAAATCCAGTTGCAAGGCCCAATCGTAAATCTTTTTCATAAATATGAACGCCTACCGGAACGGATTCGTTGTTTGAAATGATTTCCGATTCAAAGATTTTCATATCGCCCCATTGCGATTCGATCCAAGCTCCAGGATACGGCGATAAGCCCCTAATTTTATTTTGAATTTCCAACACGCCCTGATTCGTATTCAAATGGCAAAACTCGCGTGAAATTTTTGGAGCCATCTTATTCGAGAGTCCTTTGTTTATTTGCGGAATAGCGGGTGTTTGCGCACCATTTATTGCAATTTTATTGAGGGTAACAACCATGAGGTCACTGCCTTTTTCCATCAGCACATCGTGCAGCATCCCTCCGTTCATCTCCTCTGTTATAGGTACACTGTCTTGATCTATAATATCTCCGGTGTCAATTTCATGCTTAAGAAAAAAGGTGCTGATACCGGTTTGTATTTCCCCGTTAATGATTGCGTGTTGGATGGGCGCCGCACCCCGGTAATCGGGTAGTAAAGAGGCATGTAGGTTAACCGTTCCCAAGGAAGGGAAATTCCATACTTTTTCGGGCAACATGCGAAAGGCGATAACCACACCTATGCTGGGATTCCATTCAGCGAGTTGCTGTGCGAAGGTTTCTGACTTTAAATTACTGGGTTGGGCTATGGGTAAATTTAACTGTTCAGCGGCTATTTTAACTGCACTAGACTGTAGTTTTTGACCACGGCCAGCAGGCTTGTCTGGTGCCGTAACTACGCCCACAATGTTAAATCCTGACTCGTGTATTTTAACAAGTGTTGTGGCAGCAAATTCAGGGGTTCCGTAAAAAACAATTCTCACGTGACAAAGGTAAGCCTCTTTTTTTTGCAATGTTTAATTATCCGTTGTTACGGAGTTAGTCAAACAGTTTTAATAGGAACAACGAATAAGTTGTAATCCTCTATGTGTTGTCACGCCGCTGTCATAGCCCTATAAGTTTGGTTTTTTATTTGCAATATTCACAAATCAAGCCAAGCAGGGTTGTTAGAGCCAACAAAATACACGAATTTTACGTCTATTACT
>JBIKIM010000261.1:0-3086 GCA_044361605.1 Bacteroidia bacterium
AGGAAGTTAGGGGCGGCGGCTACCGCCGATTACGAAGAGGAGGCAACCGATAAAGAGTCGCTGTATCGCGAACTCTTATTGCATGCCCATAAAATTCACGATTTACCCAATTATCGGAGTTTGCATGTGGGGGGAATTTTGATATCGGAAGTGTCGATTTACCATTTTTCGGCCTTGGACTTGCCACCCAAAGGATTTCCCTCGGTACAATTCAGTATGTTGGAAGCCGAAGATTTAGGGCTAGCCAAGTTTGATATTTTAAGTCAGCGGGGCCTCGGGCATATTAAGGATGCGGTAATTTACATCCGACAAAATCAAGGTATTGAGGTAGATGCCCATCAGATTCAACACTTCAAAGACGATCCGAAAATTGCCCGTATGATTGCGCACGGCAATACCATGGGCTGTTTTTATGTGGAGAGTCCGGCTATGCGACAATTACTGCGCAAACTGCGTTGCAAAGATTATCTGACCTTGGTGGCGGCAAGCAGCGTCATACGACCCGGAGTAGCGCGCAGCGGCATGATGCGCACGTTTATTGAACGGCATATTGATCCTGAGAAACGCAAAGAAGCGCATCCCACCATGCACCAAATCATGCCCGAAACCTATGGGATTATGGTTTACCAAGAAGATGTGATTCGGGTGGCGCATGAATTTGCCGGCTTGGGTTTGGGCGAAAGCGATATTCTACGTAGGGGCATGAGCGGAAAATTTCGATCGAGGGCGGAGTTTGATAAGGTAAAGGAACAATTCTTAGTGAAATCAAAAGAAAAAAAGCATCCCCATTCCTTGATTGAAGTCGTTTGGAATCAGATTGAAAGTTTTGCCGGCTATAGCTTTGCCAAAGGCCACAGCGCCAGTTACGCCGTAGAAAGCTACCAAAGCCTACACCTAAAAGCCTATTATCCCTTAGAATTTTACACAGCGGTGATTAATAATTTTGGCGGTTTTTACAAAACCGAATTTTATGTGCACGCCGCACGCATGTGTGGCGCCCAAGTCGAAGCCCCTTGCGTTCAGCACAGCGAGCTGTTGTCGCGCATAGAGGTTCGCACGCTTTGGTTGGGTTTGGGATTGGTTCAAAGTTTGGAAATCAGACTTATCGAGCGCATTGTAGGGGCTCGATCTGAAAAAACCTATGAAGATTTATACGACTTCAAAAGGCGCTGCGACCCAGGCTTGGAGCAGCTGAAAATCTTGATTTTAGCAGGGGCGCTGCGCTTTACCGGCAAAAGCCGCAAAGCCCTTTTATGGGAGGCACATACCCTCTACGGCGAAAAAACCCAAGCCACGCACAACGTTCCCTTGTTCACCGAAAAACCCAAAGCCGTTCAACTGCCGCCTTTGGAAGACGATCCGTTGGAAATCGCCATCGACGAGCGGGAATTACTCGGATTTTCGCTCTGCAGTACCTTTCAACTGATCGAAATCGATGAAATTCCAGCATCAACCGTGCGCAGCCAACACCTTTTTTCTCTTCTGGGGAAGTCGGTCTATCTCGAAGGCCAGTTGGTCACAGTTAAGCCGACTCGAACGGCCGGCGGCAAGGAAATGAACTTTGGTACGTGGCTAGACCGAGATGGTTATTTCTTCGACAGCGTGCACTTTCCACCGGTCGTAGCGCGATTTCCATTTAAAGGTCGAGGAATCTACCGGGTTTGGGGCACGGTGATAGAAGACTTCGGCGTATTGGCCATCGAAATTGTTAAAATGGAAAAACTGCCCTTGCGCAAAGATCCCAGGGCGGGATAGGCAAACCCAATATCTTAAATAGACATCCCAATGGGTAAAAACAGGATTATTCGAAGCTTTTGGTATAAACTGATGGAATAACTGAAGATTTTCATTTGTTTTGTATATTGATGTTCCTAAAATGCTTGTCCAAGAAATCGATTATGTCCATTGGGCGTCGATTTTATTCCTTGGTATCTCTTTTTCTAATTCTTTCAGGCCTTCACGCCCAACACGAATATCCTTCCGAAAAGCAAAGTCAAAAATGGGCCGATAGCATTCTGAGAGGGCTTCGTTTTGAGCAACTGATTGCCCAAAAGCTCATGGTGCCGGCTTGGTCGCGTGATGCCACATTGAGTTCCGAAACCATAGAAGCCGTAGAAAAATATCAAGTCGGGGGAATCATCTTTTTCCAGGGAACCGCCCAAACCCACAACATGGCCCTCAATTATTATCAGCAGATATCGGCCATTCCGCTGCTCATCGGTATGGATGCCGAATGGGGTCCGGCTATGCGACTCGATCACGTATCCAAATACCCTTACCCCCTTAGCATTGGCACTACTAAAGATGAAGATTACGCCTTTGAAATCGGAAAATCGCAAGGTCGCATGTTGAACGCCTTAGGGGTGCACATCAATTTCGCGCCTGTCGTTGACCTCAATACCAATCCCAATAATCCCATAATTGGATTCCGAAGCTTTGGCGAAAACGCCCAATCGGTAAATCCCTTGGCTACGGCGTTCCACCGAGGCCTAGAAGCATCAGGGGTATGGGCCTGCGCCAAGCACTTCCCCGGACATGGAAATACCATTGCCGATTCACACAAAGAACTGCCCGTAGTAAGCCACGATAAAAAATCACTTAAAAAAGAATTGGCCCCCTTCGAAGCCATGATTGATGCCGGCGTTAAAAGCATCATGATGGCGCATTTAAAAGTGCCGTTCCTCGACGACCGCCCCAACATGCCTTCTTCCCTTTCCAGGGCAGTGGTTCACGATTTACTGCGTGAAAAAATGGAATTTAAGGGGCTAATCATCACCGATGCGATGAACATGAAAGGGGTGAGTGCGCATTACGCCCCAGACGAGGCGATTTTAAAAGCCATACAAGCCGGAAACGACATCCTGTGCTTTGTCGATAACGTGCCCCAAGTGATGTCCCTATGCCGCTCGTGGTTAGATTCTTCATGGATTGATTCCATAGAAATTGCCGAGTCCGTGCGACGAATTTTAATCGCGAAACACCAATTGGGTTTGTCTAAAAACTTAGATGTGACCCATATTCAGCGCGAACTGGACTCCGAATACAGCCGATTTATCAAAAAAACCAGTCCCGCTCCCGCTACCCCT
>JBIKIM010000264.1:0-3072 GCA_044361605.1 Bacteroidia bacterium
TTCCGCCTCCTTAAGCGAAGCGGTTTCCTTAATGCGCGAAAATAAAATCGGAGGCATTCCGGTCGTTGATGCGAATAACAAGCTAGTGGGCATCATTACCAATCGCGACTTGCGATTTGAAAAAGACTTAACCAAATTGGTGCAAAACGTAATGACGACCGAAAATTTAATTACGGCCTCTTACGGCACCAACTTAGCAGGCGCACAAGAAATTCTTGAAAAGCATAAAATCGAAAAGTTACCTATCGTAGATCATAATAACATACTTCAGGGATTAATCACCTTTAAAGACATACAGAAAGTCAAGAACTACCCACGGGCCATAAAAGACGCCCATGGCCGTTTGTTGGTAGGTGCCGCTGTAGGCGTTACCGCTGATACCATTGAGCGGGTTGCCGCATTGGTCGCCGTTGGAGTAGATGTAATTGCCATTGATACTGCCCACGGACATTCACAAGGTGTTTTAGATATGGTGAGTAAGGTGCGCCACACCTTTCCTGATCTTCAAATTATTGCGGGAAATATTGCCACGGGAGCGGCAGCTAAAGCATTGGCCGATGCCGGTGCCGATGCCGTAAAAGTAGGTGTAGGTCCAGGTTCTATTTGTACCACTCGCATTATTGCCGGTATCGGAATGCCCCAGCTTACCGCGATTTTAGAAGCGGTAGAGGCTTTAAAAGGAACGGGCGTTCCCGTAATTGCCGACGGCGGTATTCGCTATAGTGGCGATATCGTTAAGGCCCTTGTAGCCGGCGCTAATACCATTATGGCAGGAGGGCTGTTCGCTGGAACGGAAGAATCGCCTGGTGAAACGACCTTCTTCGACGGACGTAAAGTTAAGTCTTACCGCGGGATGGGGTCCATAGAAGCCATGAAAGAAGGTTCCAAAGACCGCTATTTCCAAGATGCTGAAGATGAAGTAGCCAAATTAGTACCTGAAGGGATTGTTGGGAATGTGCCTTACAAAGGACACCTCTCCGAGGTAATCTATCAATTGCTAGGTGGTATCAAAGCAGGTATGGGCTATTGCGGTTCTGCCACCATCGATGCATTGCAGGAATCTAGTTTTGTGAAAATTACCAATGCCGGTATGCGTGAGTCACACCCCCACGATATCGCCATTACCCGCGAAGCACCCAACTATAGCCGTTAATTAGCGGAAATATCAGCGACCTCGATTTGCATCAAAGACTTACGGTCAATATCGCGTAAGGTAGCCAATCGATTCGCTTGATTCTCTAGGCATTTTTCAAATACATTACGAACGAAACGCCCGTTACCGAAGCTTTTATCACGGTTTAAATAGGCGCTTTCAAAAATGGATTGCGCCTTTGACTCCGCCTCAATGCTTAAATTGTATTGTGATTGTTTCAAGAACAATTTGAAAATCCCAACCATTTCTTCGGTCGAATAATCGCGAAAATCAATGTAACGATTGATACGGGATTTAAACCCGGGATTGGTTTCAATAAAAACTTCCATTTCATTGGAATACCCTGCCAATACTACAATCAAGCGGCTGCGGTCGTCTTCCATTCGTTTAATCAGTGTTGCCACCGCCTCCTTGCCGTAATCGTCTTTGTTTTGACCAACCAAGGCATAGGCTTCATCGATAAACAAAACACCATCAAGGGCTTCGTCGACTACCTTGTTTACTTTAACGGCCGTTTGTCCTGCATACTCAGCAATCAAGCCCGATCGATCGGTTTCAACCAAATGTCCTTTGGTGAGTAGACCAAGCTCCCTGTAAATTTGAGCCAAAAGCCGCGCTACCGTTGTTTTTCCCGTTCCTGGATTTCCGGTAAAAACAATATGATACGATATCTGACTCGTTTTTAAACCTTCTTGCTGACGTTGTTGTTGGATTTTGACAAAATTGACTAAGGTTTGAATTTCCTCTTTTACCTCGCTCAATCCGATTAGGGAATGCAATTCTGCGATAGCCTGGTCGAGATTTTTTTGTTCGTTCGCTTCGGTAGTTTTGACATTGCCTTTAATTCGTTCGGCAAATGCAGGCACTGGATTGTGGGTTATTTCGTAAATCTCTTGTAGCGTTTTTTCTTCTTTCTTGGTGAGGGTTACGTCGTGCTTGGATAAAACCAATGCCATACGATGCATGAGTGTGGCCGCGGGTATGAGCAAATCACTTTGTGTAAGTTGCAATAGGGGTAAAATCGCAAATTGAGAGCGTACATCGGTAATCGGATCGTCGCCCACTCCAAATCCAATTTTCATGGGGTTTTCCAACCCCCATAATATATTAATGGGCTCTTGTAAAAAACCGCTTTCATTAAGGAAAATATTCAAATCGCTAACGGGCCTGTCTAAATAGAATTCTTTTTGATCGGCCATAATCCACTGAATGGTAAGAAATCCACCCATAGTCCGCGGATCCCGTGGTCGATTCACATTACCTACGGTCATCCGGGTGATTTGCATCAAATCGTTCATTAAAAAAAGACGGATTAGCTCTTTTTTAGACGTTTTAGTTTGGTCTAATTCACTGAGTTTAGCCTCTACGGGTTTGTCTGCATCAAGCTTTTCTAAAAGAGCTTCGGCATCAACGGCTAAATCTTGCAACATACCGATATACGCTTCGGTTAATTGATTTTTACCCCGATAGGCAGGCGCTTCCGCTTCAACTTGAACCGACTGTTGAATTGGGGCATGTCCTTTGCCGTATTTTTTTTGAAACCATTCATCGGAGCTGAAAATAAACACCAACGCATCAAGCAGGCACAAACCACCAATTAGGATTGCAAAACCCGGTATTAATATTAAGGATATACAACTTAATAAATACAAAACACCCAGGCCGTATTGTCCTAAATAAAACCGGTGTCCGCCAAAAGCACCCGTGAAAAGGGCCAACAAGGCGGCCGTGTTTTTGTTTTTCATTAATTTAAATTAAATAGAAGAATCCAAAAATAGGGTTTGTTATTCAAAATTGCTTCACTATTTAGTGATTATCGAGCACCGGTATTTGAATATACAATTGAGCCTGAACGGGTAAGTGATCCGAATACCCATTTAAATACGTCTTTCCACCAAATGTGCGCAAGGGCTGACCTA